>NZ_DCOI01000020.1:0-118992 GCF_002322895.1 Empedobacter sp. UBA1574
GTCCTCAAGCTGAATGCATAGAGCTTCTAATAATGTCAAGATACAATAGGAACTAACCCTATAGACAAATATTAGGGTGACTATAGCTGCAGGGCTCACCTCTTCCCATTCCGAACAGAGAAGTTAAGCCTGCCTGCGCCGATGGTACTGTTATTTACGGGAGAGTAGGTCGTCGCCAGTTTTTATTAAAAGCCTCAAGTAAACAACTTGAGGCTTTTTTTGTGGGTATACGTCGCGCTTTAGGCTGAACGTTTTAAGCTTTACGCATCTCCAGACTATGTTCTATAAAACAAGAGGCTTCTAATTATTCAACGAGGAGCTTCTTCTTGATAAAAAGGAAGCTTCCTTTTTAAAATTAACTCAGAACTCGATAACACTCCTAGTTTGCTTAGATTTTTATTGGCAGTCTTAAATCTTATGTCTTATAACTTATTACTCAAAACTCAGAACTTAAAAACCCGCGTTAGGGATAGTAGTGGAAATCCTTTTGGAGGAATGGTTTTTCTGTAATCACTTCTAATCTTCTTATACAAAAGATTGCAACGGATACCCCGACCGAAGGGAACGCCATAATAATTACGCTTATCATTATGTTTTATTAATATTTGTCCATCTGCTATAATTTTAGTACATTGAAGAATAATTTAATTTTGAATAAAATTTTATTTATTCAGCAAGAGGTTTTCTATCTCTTTATATGTTGTAATCATTAGATTACTCATTCTATTCTGTTTTACACAGTTTTTATAGAAGTTAGTTTCTATATCAGGTCGTTTCAGACATAAAAATCAATTACTATCAATGATAGTTGAGTAGTTCATATAAGTTTAATTAAAAACAATTCATGAGTTTAAAAGTAGGCATTATCGGGGCTGGACCAAGTGGTTTGGCGATGTTAAGAGCATTTGAGTCAGAAGAAAAGAAAGGTAACAAAATTCCAGAAATTAAATGTTTTGAGAAGCAAGAAAACTGGGGAGGAATGTGGAACTACACTTGGCGTACAGGAGTAGGTAAATACGGAGAGCCATTGCATGGCAGTATGTATAAATATTTATGGTCGAATGGACCAAAAGAATGCTTAGAATTTGCAGATTATACATTTTCTGAACACTTTGGTCAAACAATATCTTCTTATCCACCTAGAGAAGTATTATTCGATTATATAGAAGGGAGAATTAAACAAAGTAATGCGCGAAAGTACATTCAGTTTAATACCGTTGCAAGGTGGGTAGATTATGTAGAGGATAAAAAACAGTTTCGCGTTGTTTTTGATGATTTAAAGAAAAATGAAACTTTCGAAGAATATTTCGATTATTTAATTGTCGGAACTGGACATTTTTCTACACCAAATATGCCTTATTTTAAAGGTATCGAGAATTATACAGGAAATGTAATGCATGCGCATGATTTTCGCGGAGCTGATCCATTTAGAGGCAAAGAAATTTTATTGATTGGTAGTAGTTATTCGGCAGAAGATATTGCGGTACAATGCTATAAACACGGAACTAAATCGGTCATAATTTCTTATCGTACAAACCCGATTGATTGTAAATGGCCCGAAGGGATAAAAGAATTGCCTTTAGTGACACATTTTGAAGATAAGAAAGCATTTTTCAAAGACGGAACATCAAAAGAGTTTGATGCAGTAATTATGTGTACAGGTTATCAACACAAATTTCCGTTTTTACCAGATAATTTCCGTTTAAAAACAAAAAACTGTTTGTATCCAGAAGGAATGTATAAAGGTGTAATATCAGATGTTAATGCTCAATTGTTATTTTTGGGAATGCAGGATCAATATTACACATTTAATATGTTTGATGCGCAAGCATGGTTTGCACGTGATTATATTTTAGGACGAATTAATTTACCTTCAAAAGAAGAAATTCAAAAAGATATTCAGAAATGGGTTGATTATGAAAAACAATCGATTTCTGCTGATGATCATGTTGATTTTCAAACTGATTATTTGAAGGATTTAATTCATTTAACTGATTATCCTATGTTCGATTTGGATAAAGTTGCTAATATGTTCAAATCTTGGTTAAAAGATAAAGAAGAAAATATTTTAACTTATCGAGATAAAACCTATACCTCAGTTATGGACGAAACGAAAGCAGAAAAACATCACACACCTTGGATGAAAGAGTTGGATGATAGTTTAGAACGCTATTTGGATGAAGATCCGATTGATGAAAAGCAATTAGAAAAAACAAATTATTATTAATATTAACAAAAAGACTAACAAATGTGTTGGTCTTTTTTTATTTTCGATTGTATATTTAAACATCGTTAAAAAAGAAAAGTGTTTATTTTTGACAGAGCACAACACAATATGATTTAATACAATAGAAATGGAGATTCAATATTTTTTCGAATTATTTGGTACACTTTTTTTTGGAATTTCGGGCGCTTTAGCAGCAGATGAAAAATCTGGTAACGATTGGTTTGGTGTAACCTTTATTGCTTTCCTAACTTCAATTGGAGGTGGCACAATTCGTGATATTTTACTTTCCGTTGAAATTATGTGGATAAAGGATGTTAATCTTATTTATGCGGTAGGGATTGGTGTTATTTTAGCGGCAATTTTCTATACACCTCTGTTGAAACTTCGTAAAACATTTATGCTTTTTGATACGTTAGGAATTGCTTTGTTTACGATTGTTGGTTTAGAAAAAGCTCTAAATCTTGGAATTCATCCTGTAATTGCACCTGTAATGGGAATGTTTACGGCGGTTTTTGGATCCATTATTCGCGATATGATGTTGAACGAAGTTCCTATTATTTTCAAGAAAGAAATTTATGCGTTTGCATGTCTTTGTGGTGCAGTTATTTATATGATTTTATGGAAATTGGGACTTGATCGTAACATCAATTTCTTTATTTCGGGGGCTGTAATTGTCGCAATTCGTTTGACTGCAATTAAGTATAACTTATCATTACCGAAATTCAAAAGCCATTAATTTATAGATTCGTATCTTAGCGAACTAATTTTTTATAGATGGAAATTCAATACATTTTTGAATTATTTGGGACGGTTGTGTTTGCTATTTCTGGTGCTTTAGCTGGAGATGAAAGACAAAAACATGATTGGTTCGGAATTGCTTGTTTTGCTTTTATAACGGCTGTTGGTGGTGGAACTTTACGCGATCTATTTCTTAACAGTTATCCGTTAGTTTGGATAAATGATATGAATGTCATTTACGCAGTTTTTGCTGGAATTTTGTTGGCAGGATTATTTTTTAAATATTTTTCACGATTAAGAATAACATTAATGCTTTTCGATACATTGGGAATTGCTTTATTTACAATTGTAGGTTTGGAAAAAGCGCATTCTTTGGGCGCAAATGATTTTATTTCTGTGATGATGGGAATGATGACCGCTGTAATGGGAGGAATGTTAAGAGATGTTTTGATGAATAGAACGCCTACAGTTTTTGTGAAAGAAATTTATGCAATGGCATGTGTCGCAGGAGGTGTAATGTATTTAATTTTTGAAAGTTTTGGATTAGATCGTAATATCAATTTTATTGTTTCGGGAGCTATTATTGCCGCAATTCGTATTGTTACTGTAAAATATAATTTGTCGTTACCTAAATTTTATTAATCATGCAAAAAACACCATTTAATCAAGAAAATTGGACAGGAAGAATTGATTCTGAAGATGGAGAATTAGGTTTAAGAATTCATCAAGTAATTTCTGATTATGATAAATTTGAATCATCATCTGTTCAACCAAAAGTACTGTTAGGATTTTGTTCGGAAGAAGGTGTTAAACGGAATAAGGGTAGAATTGGTGCGAAAGATTCACCAGATTTGATTCGAAAAAGTTTGGCGAATTTACCTTTACATTTTTCCGAAACTGATTTTATTTTTGATGCTGGAAATATTCATTGTGATGATAATAATTTAGAATCTGCACGTGAAGAACAAATCAATCAAGTGGATAAAATTATCCAACAAAATCATTTTCCGATTGTAATTGGTGGTGGACACGAAACAGCTTTGGGTGATTTTTTGGCTTTAGCAAAATCATACAAAAATATTGGAATTATCAATCTTGATGCGCATTTTGATTTGAGAACGCCAAATCCGCAATCAACTTCTGGAACGCCTTTTTACGAAATGGCAAAGTATTGCGAAGAAAATGAAATGAAGTTCAATTATATTCCAATCGGTATTCAAGAATTAGGAAATACGAAAGCATTATTTCAACGTGCTGAAAATATAGGAGTTAATTTTATTTTGGCAGATGAAGTGCATTTCAATTTGAATAAAGTATTAGATGATTTGAAAACGATTGTTCAACAATTTGATGTGCTTTATGTTTCGTTGGATATGGATGTTTTTGATGCAGCTTATGCGCCAGGTGTAAGTGCAACGACAATTAATGGTTTGACACCTTTTCAGGTTAAATATATTTTGAAGGTTCTAATGAACTCAAACAAAGTGAAAATATTTGATTTAGTTGAATATAATTCGCTTTTTGATGTTGATAACTCGACAGCGAAACTCTCTGCTCAAATGATTTACGAAGTTTTAAGATATTAATTCTGAAATAATTTACAATATTTTGTAACCTTTTTCAGTTATCTGCGTATACATATATAGTGGTGTTGATAAAATGCCAAAAGAAATCGATAATAATCATTAATAATAGGAGGGTTTTAGTTAAATGAGACAGCTTAAAATTACAAAGCAGGTAACAAATCGTGAAACTGCGTCGTTGGATAAATACTTACAAGAGATTGGTAAAGTAGATTTGATTACAGCGGAGGAGGAAGTAGAGTTAGCACAACGTATCAAAGCAGGAGATCGTGTTGCCTTAGAAAAATTAACAAAAGCAAACTTACGTTTCGTGGTATCTGTTGCGAAACAATATCAAAATCAAGGTTTAAGTTTACCAGATTTAATTAATGAAGGAAACTTAGGTTTGATAAAAGCTGCACAACGTTTTGACGAAACGCGTGGTTTCAAATTTATCTCTTATGCGGTTTGGTGGATTCGTCAATCTATCTTACAAGCATTAGCAGAGCAATCTCGTATTGTACGTTTACCATTAAATAAAATTGGATCGATCAATAAAATTAATAAAGCCTATGCTTTATTAGAGCAAGAACATGAACGTGCTCCATCTGCAGAAGAAATTTCTGAAGTTTTGGATATGTCTGAAGGTGATGTAAAAGAGTCGATGAAAAACTCTGGTCGTCACGTCTCAATGGATGCACCATTAGTAGAAGGAGAAGATTCTAACTTATACGATGTATTAAACATTGGTGAATCTCCATCTCCAGATGTACAATTGATGATTGAGTCATTACGTGTAGAGATTGAACGTGCATTGCAAACATTAACGCCTCGTGAAGCTGATTTAATTCGTTTATACTTCGGATTAAACGGTCAACATCCAATGACGTTAGAAGAAATTGGAGAAACGTTTGATTTAACAAGAGAACGTGTTCGTCAAATTAAAGAAAAAGCAATTCGCCGTTTAAAACATACTTCGAGATCTAAGATTTTGAAAACATATATCGGACGATAATAAAAATAAAAAAATCCAGCCAATTGGTTGGATTTTTTTTATAATAATTTTCCGCTTAGTAAAATTGCAGCAATTGTAAAATAAATAATCAATCCTGAAACATCAACCAAGGTTGCGACGAAAGGCGAGGATGCTGTTGCGGGATCAAATCCAATTTTTCTCAAAATAAATGGAACTAAAGATCCAGAAAGTGTTCCCCATAAAACAATGACGATTAAAGATAAAGCGACTGTTAAAGCTACATATAGCCAATATTCTCCATAACTATAAATTCCAGTTTTTTGCCAAATTAAGATTCTGATAAAACCAACAAATCCCAGAATTGCACCTAAGATTAATCCCGAAGCAAACTCTTTCTTCATTACATACCACCAATCTTTTAGTTTCAATTCACCCAAAGCCATTGCTCGGATAATTAGTGAAGCCGCTTGAGAACCAGAATTTCCACCACTCGAAATAATCAATGGAACAAATAAAGCCAACACAACCGCTTTTTCGATTTCTTGGTCATAATAACTCATAGCAGAAGCAGTAAACATTTCGCCAATAAATAAGATAACCAGCCAACCTGCGCGCTTTTTGATTAATTCCGCAATAGGTGTTTTAGTATACGAAACATCCAATTCTTCCATACCTCCAAATTTCTGAATATCTTCTGTATCACGCATTTTCATACGATCCAAGATATCGTCAAATGTTACAATTCCGACCAAAACATCATTTTCTGTCACAATTGGCATCGCAGAACGATCGTATTTATCAAAAACTTCTAACGCATCTTCTAAAGGAGTTGTCGTCTTGATTGAAACAAAATTATGATCGATTAAATCTTCTACTTTAGTATCTTCATCAGCCAAAAGAATTTCGCCAATTTTTAAATCATCAATCAATCTATTTTTTCCATCAACAATAAAAATATACGTTAATGTTTCGGCTTTTTTTCCATACTTTTTGATGTGAGCCAAAACTTGTTTTACTGTATAATGTTCTTTTACCTGAATATAATTTGGTGTCATTAAACGTGCAATCGAATCTTCTTTGTATCCAATCAAATTCAGTGCTGTAGCACGTTCTTCAGGATTTAAAAGATTAATGGAATGTTTGATTAATTGATCTGGGAAATTTTCAAATAGTTCTGTTCGGTCATCAGGATCAAGATTGTTCAAAACTTCAGCTAAATCTTCGTCCGTCAAACTTTTTACAATTTCGTACTGAATATCGGGTTCAAAATAGGAGAATACTTCAACTTTATCATCATTCAAAAGCGAGTAAAAAGCGATGTTTCTTTCTTTTACGTTCAGTGCAGTTAATTGTTCGGCAATATCTGCTGGATGTTGATTAAGCATATTATTTTCCATAAATTTGTTTTTTTATCCCGAGCTGCAAATTAAGTCTTTTTGAGATGAGAAGAAGTATAGATTGGCTACTTTTAAGCTAATTTTAATATAGAAATTATGATGAATAAAACAGATCAAAAACAAATTAAAGAATTTATAAAATCTATGGATGTAGATGAACGATTTGTTGGAATTTGGTCTGGAACCGATCATGGGAAATTTTTTAAAGGTGAAACAAATAGTTGGATGGTCAATAGAAAAGTTGACGGTACAATGACAGTTAACTTTAAGACCATTCACAGTGATGATTGCGTTACATTTTCTGAAGATGAAGGCGTTTGGTGTACTATTGGTGATGAATATTATGAGTTTAGAGATTCTGATGAAATGGCAGATATTTACACTTATATTTTTATGTCAAAAGATTCGATTCATTTTATTATCAACGAAGAATTGAAAGACGAAGAACCTTATAACTTTATTGATAATAGAGTTTTCTTGGATTAAAAATAATTTTACTGAATCATTTTTTCTGTTATATTCGTATTGTATTAATTAACACTGAAAATGAAAAAACTATTATTTACTCTCTTATTATCAACTTCACTATATGCTCAAGAAAAAGCAACAGATTTGATTTCAGCACATATTAATGTTTTGGGAGTTGGAGCAAATTATGAGAAAGCCATAACAGATAAAATTACAATTCTTGGTAATTTAAATTATTCTACAATTAATTTTACAGGTTCAGATGATGGTTTGGATATGGATTTCACAGTAAAGTTAGGATTAGAAGGTCGTTATTACTATAATTTTGATCGAAGAAGTTCAAAAGGAAAATCTACTTTAAATAATTCTGCAAATTTTATAGGATTGAAATTTGACTATTATACAGATTGGTTATCAACATACCAAGGGATGGGAAAAGATGATGATTTTGCAAAACTTGTGGTGAATTATGGAATTAAAAGAAATTTTGCTAAAAAATTTTTTTATGAATTCAATTTTGGAGCAGGAATTTTTATAGATACTTATTATCCTTTTAAATATTCTATTAATGGTTCTGATTGGATATATTCAGATAAAGAAACATACATCGACTTCTTACCTGAATTAGGTTTCAAATTTGGTTATAATTTCTAAAAAATATAAATCGTTGAGTTTTCAACGATTTTTTTATTTCATTACCTTTGCACCACAAAATACAAACAAACAACAAATAAGATTATGCCAATAGTAGCACCATCAATTTTAGCAGCCGATTTTGGGAATTTAGCAAAAGACATCGAAATGGTTAATAATTCTCAAGCCGAATGGTTTCATTTAGATGTAATGGACGGCGTTTTTGTTCCGAATATCTCTTACGGAATGCCAATTATCGAGAAAATAAATTCGTTAACAGACAAAGTTTTGGATGTGCATTTAATGATTGTTGATCCAGATCGTTATATTTCAACTTTCAAACAAGTTGGCGCAGATATTTTGACTGTTCATTACGAAGCGTGTACACATTTACATCGTACAATTCAGGCTATAAAAGCAGAAGGAATGAAAGCAGGAGTGGCGCTTAATCCGCATACACCAGTATCTGTTTTAGAAGATGTGATTAATGATTTAGATTTGGTGTTAATTATGAGTGTTAATCCAGGTTTTGGAGGTCAAAAATTCATTGAAAATACTTACAACAAAGTTTCTAAATTGAAAAAAATGATTACAGAAGCTAATGCAAATGTGATCATCGAAATTGATGGAGGAGTTGGAGTACAAAATGCATCAAAATTGGTAGAAGCTGGTGCAGATGCTTTAGTTGCTGGTTCGGCAGTTTTCAATGCTGAGGATCCAACAGCATATATCGCGGAATTACAAAAAGCTTAATAAAAATAGTATTGAGATGTGAGAAATTAGAATTGAGAAGTTCATATTTTTCCTTCAACTATTTAAACAAATAATAAAAAACTGAATCAGAAATGATTCAGTTTTTTTGTTGATTAATCCTGAACTTTTTTCAGGATCCTCATCAAGTTAATCAAACAATTTTCTTATTAAAATCTTAACTTTGTTGCATGAATTTCTCTAAAGACAACCCAAAAAAGATTTATACGATTGATGAAATCAAAGATAAAATGGCAAAATATTGTCTTTATCAAGATCGTTGTCATTGGGAAGTAGAGAAAAAACTTCGTGATTTTGATTTGATTCCAGAAGCGAAAGATGAGATTATTTTTAAGCTAATTCATTACGGATTCCTGAATGAAGAACGATTTGTTCATAATTTTGTTCGAGGAAAAGTCAATCAAAAAATGTGGGGAAGAAATCGTCTTCGTCAAGAATTAAAAATGCGTCAAATTGATCAAAAATTAATTGAAAAAGCATTTAAAGAAGAAATTGATTTGGATAAATATTGGAATAATTTATTGCATTTAACACAAAAAAAGTTCAATTTATTAGCTTCTGAGCGAGAATCTTTCAAGAAAATAAACAAAGTAAAAGCATATTTAGCGTACAAAGGTTACGAGTTCGATTTGATGAATGATGCTATAGAAACAGTGAAAACAAAAGAGTAATACAATTCATCCTTAAAATTCGACAATTCGGTCAACTATTTTTAAAATTAAAAACGACTTCACTTAATTTTATTCCATAATAAATAAACACATTATGGAAAATTTAGTCAACATCATTATTTACATTCACGCATTTTTTGGAGGAATTGGCTTGGTTGCTGGAACAGCTGTTATGATTATAAAAAAAGGAAATTCGACACACAAAAAAGTGGGAAAAATATTTTCGATTGGTATGTTAGTCAGTTCTGTTCTTTCGTTGATTATTTGTGCTTTTCCAAATCACCACAATTCTTTTCTTTTAATGATTGGTATTTTCACGATTTATATGATTTTGATCGGAAATAGAATTCTAAATTATAAGCGCAAAAACTATTCTAATAATTTGGATAAAATCATTTCTGGAGCAATGTTTATCACATCTATTGTGATGATTGTTTTTGGATTACTTCCACTTTTCACAAGCAATGCAATTGGATTATTGTATTTAATTTTTGGGTTTTTAGGAGGGTTTATGTGTTATCGAGATTTTGTTTTTTACAAGAATACAGAGAATTATAAAAAATGGACAATGAATCATGTTGGAAAAATGGTTGGTGCTTATATCGCTTCAGTAACAGCGTTTTTGGTTGCAGGCGCTGGATTTGGAGATAATATTTATTTTTGGATTGTGCCTTCAATTATCGGAACGATTTATATTTTTTCTTGGTCAAAAAAACTAAATAAAAAAGTTGCAGTGAATTGATTATCTTTAATCAAAACACTTATATGAAGAATTTATATTTTTTACTCTTATTCATTCTTTTTGTTCAATGTGAGCAACCGAGCAGTCAATCTGCTAAAGGTTGGGAAAAGAAGAATGAAATAAAAGCAGATTCAGTTTTTAAAGATGAGAATGTAAATGAAGTTATTGAACAAGCTATTGATATTACAAAAAGTAATCATATACCAATTAGAACAATCTCTCTCTTTTTCGCAAAAGAAAAATTTTATTTATATATTTCTTCGACTGGACAAGACTGTTCAATAGGGAATTATTATACATTACCAATTACTATTCAAAATACAGATTATACTATTCTTTTAGATAAAAATGAAGTATTAGATGAATATATCGATATCTCAAATTTAAATTATATCCCTTTAGATAAAGAAAAAATAACATTCTGTTGTGAAATAAAAGGTTACGCTTTTCGATTTCATAAAGATGAAGAAGGAAAGTATCAATTAAGAGAGTTGGAGCATTTTTATAATTATACGGATGATTTTGTTTTAGAAGAAGATAAAAAATATTTTCCTATTCAATATGAGGAAATTCTAGAACCAGAACCATTTATTCATCCTAATGATGTAAAATAAAAAAACGAATTTCGAAACTCGAAATTCGTTCTTACTATTTCTAATATTTACCTAATTCGTTTTCAAATTCTTGCAGATAATTCGCCAAATGAAAACCATCTACAAAACCATGATTCGCCTCAACCGAAACAGGCATATACATTTTATCGTTTTGCGTATACGCTTTTCCAAAAATAATTCGCGGAATAGATTCTCCCGTTCCAAAGTTACTTGGTTGTGTTAGACCTGTAAATCTCGACCATGGAAATGTAGAATGACGAACCAAGCCAATGGTAATTTCTTCATTTTTGATATGCAAACCAACCGAGTTTTCTACACTTTGTATTTGCTCTTGAAGTTGCGCGTTAAATGCATCAAAATCTTCGGTAAAATTCATCAATGCAAAACCAAAAGTTCCGTCTTTTCTTCCAATTGTTGTTCCGCAATCTAAATGATCGTACACAAAAATTTCATCATCTTCGATGCGATATTTAAACTCATTAATCTTATTTTCTGCCAACATCGAGCAATGTAAATAGACTGCGAAAAAAGACAATTTATTTGCTTTGGCAAATTTGTACGTTTTAGAACATTCAACCTCCGCAACAACTCCGACATACGGATTATCCATTTTCGAGAACATATTAAAATGCTCTATACGATTCCAACCTTCAGGATTAAATTTCTGTTTCATTGCTGCAAAGTTAAAAATAGGATTTACAATTACTTCAATCTTTTTTGTTGATATGCATCACCAATTACATTCAGAGTTACGCCTAGAATAATCATAAAAATTCCTAAAGCTAAACTCAGCGAAAAATCTTCACCAAACATCATAACACTTACAGCAACGGCAACCACAGGTTCTGATGCGCCAAGAATAGAAGTGGCTGTAGAACCAATATTTTTAATCGCATAAATCAATGCGATGCTCGAAACAACTGTCGTAACAAACGCAAATGTAAAAAAGTTGAAGGTTAATTCTAATGATGGTAAAATGAAGGATTCTTTGTGAATAATCATTTTTGTTGCGTAATAAATCGTTGTAAATAGAAACGAATAAAAGCTTAATGTAAAGCCTTTTATATCTCGTACTTTCGATTTGTTGACTGTCACAATATATAATCCGTAACCCAAAGCACTAATAAAAACAATTCCTAATCCGATTGGATTTAGCTCGAATTTTCCTTCTTTAAAACTTAATAAAATTACACCAGCCAGTACAAAAACAATGGCTACAATAGTTGAAATTGTAATTCTTTCTTTGAAGAAAACAGCCATTATGATGGCAACAATCAACGGATAAACGAATAATAATGTGGAGGCAATTCCAGGAGTTAAATAATCATAACCTAAAAATAAAGCATCCGCTGAGATTCCGTACAATAATCCTAAAATGATTAAAAATGGAATCTGTTTCACATCTATTTTGAATGATTGTTTTTTGATGAATAAATATGTTCCGACAATCAATGCAGAAAAAAAGAATCGATAGAATAATGTAGTATCCATCGAAAAATTTGCCTGTTTTATAGGTAGGATAAATAATGGAATTAATCCATAAGATATGGAAGAAATTAGTCCATATGCGTAACCTTTGAATTTCATTTTTAATAGAAAAAACGAAGTTCTAATTTCGAACTTCGCATTTGATTAGTATTTATTAAAATTTATTTTCTCGTAAAATCTAAATCTTGGAAGTCGTAACTAAAATCTGTTAACGGAGAAATGGCCTTCATTTTGAAACCTGTCATTTTTCCATCTTTTATTTCTGCATAAACAAAAGCGTCTGCATGGAAATAACGATTGTACCATTTTACTGCAAACGTATTGTCTTTGTAAAAAAGCATTTCACCAGTTAATTGAGGTGAACGTTTCGATTCGAAAATGATTTTTCCTTTCTTTTCATAAATTACAACATCACCAAACCAATTGTCCTTATACGTTCCGATTACACTTTTTGAATCAAATTTGATGGCTTTATTTTTTTGATTTGCTTCAACTGTTTTCCAAACTTCATCGGTAATAACATCGGCTTCTTCCACATTTTTCTTCATTATATCATCATACGTTTTTACCCAATCTGTAGATGGATTTTTTAAGTAAAAATCTTTGATTGTATTCGAGATTGCTCGGAAAGCTGCACCCGATTGTTGGTTTGTCAAAATCACAATTCCTAATTTTTCTTGAGGATAAAACATCGTTTGTGTTACAATTCCTTCCAATCCACCAGTATGCGAAACTTCCAATTTTCCGTTCATATCCTGCAATTGCCATCCCAAACCATACGCTTTGAATAATGAATTATAAGGTGGAGTAGTACGATTTGGTTGTAAAGTTTGTGGTGTAATCATTTCGTTCATTTGTTTTTCCGAAATAATTTGTTTTCCATTCACTTTTCCTTTATCTAAATTGAATTGCAACCATTTTGCAAGATCATCTACATTCGAATAAATTCCTGCAGCTGCATCAAAAATGGTGTTCGTATAACGATCAATCACTTGTAATTTTCCGTCAATTGGAACGTGCGGATTAATTGCATTTTTCTTGTCTTTTAGCAAATGCCAATTCGCTGCAGTATTCGTCATTCCAATTGGTTCCAACAATCTTTTTGTTACAAAATCTGTCCAAGATTGCCCCGAAACTCTTTCAATCACAACTCCTGCAATAATGTATAATAAATTATCGTAATCATATTTTACACGGAAATCTGAAACTGGTTTTAAAAACTGAATATTAGAAATAATATCTTTTGGAGTGAAATTATGTCCATCAGGCCAAACCATCAAATCTCCAGCACCCAAACCTAATCCACTTCGATGCGTTAATAAATCACGAATTGTAAACTCTTTGGTTACATAATCGTTGTACATCTTGAATTCAGGAATGTGCGTAATCACTTTATCATCCCACTTTATATTTCCTTCATCAACCAAAATCGCCAAAGCAGCTGCTGTAAAAGCTTTCGAGTTAGAAGCAATGCCAAAATTTGTATTCGACTGAACTTTTTCTCCCGTTTTAAGAGATTTTACGCCATAACCTTTCGAATGCACAATTGTCCTGTCTTTGATAACCGCAACAGACATTCCAGGAACATCAAATGCTTTCATTGCATTTTCTGTGACTTTATCAATAGCTTGATTCGAAATATTTTGTCCAAAAGCTGTAAAAGAAGCTAATGTAATCGTTGATAAAAGTATATTTTTCATGTGTGAATTTGAATTTTCACGAAGTTAGAAATTTTTATTCATCAGCTTATAGCTTTTAATAAAATATCAAAAATAGAGGATGAATTAATTTTGAATGATTTAAAATTTTATAATAATCAAGTAGAAAGTAAATTACAATTAATTAAAAACATAAATTAGTTAAAAATAATTCAATGAAAATAGCTTTCTTTTCGTCTAAGCCTTATGACAAAACTTTTTTTGAGGCTGAAAATAAAAATTACGGTTTTGAACTTAATTTTTATGAAACACATTTAGGTCCGCATATCGTAAACGCGATTGAAGATGAGCATGCTGTTTGTGTGTTTGTGAATGATAAAGTGAACCGACAAGTCATTGAAGTTTTAGCAAAAAAAGGCGTTAAAATTATTGCATTGAGATGTGCTGGTTTTAATAATGTCGATTTGGAAGCTGCGAAAGAATTTGGAATTAAAATTTGTCGTGTTCCTGCATATTCTCCCGAGGCTGTTGCTGAACATACAATGGCGATGTTGTTAACATTGAATCGAAAAACACATAAAGCTTATAATCGTGTTCGTGAACAAAATTTTGCATTGAACGGTTTACTTGGTTTTAATCTTTTTCAGAAGACGATTGGAATTGTTGGAACAGGAAAAATAGGAAAGGCTTTTATCAATATTGCGAAAGGTTTTGGATGTAAGATTATTGCTTATGATTTGTATCCAGATCAAGAATTGATGAATAATGGCGTGGAATATGTTGAGCTGGATAAGTTGTTTAAAACTTCAGATATTATTTCGTTGCATTGTCCGCTGACGCCAGAAAATCATTACATGATTAATCAAGAAACGATTGCGATGATGAAAGATGGCGTAACGATTATTAATACGAGTAGAGGTGGATTAATCAATACACATGAAGCGATTGAAGCTTTAAAAAATCATAAAATTGGTTATTTGGGAATTGATGTTTATGAACAAGAAGAAAAATTATTCTTCAAAGATTTATCAGCAGAAATTATTCAGGATGACATGATTCAGCGATTGATGAGTTTTCCAAATGTTTTGGTAACTGCGCATCAAGCTTTTTTTACACAAGAAGCGTTGGAACAAATTTCAGAAATTACGATGCGAAGTATTTTAGAAATTTTAGAAAAAGGTTCAACAGATGAGGTTGTGATGTTATAAATTATCTAAATGAGTGGATTTGAAACCATCATATTTTTTGAGACCAAATCCTAAAAAACGATCTAACGCAATATGAGCGAAAAAAATTAATCCAATCATTAAACACCATTCAATGTGTAAAAAATAACCAATGAGAATCAATGAAATTGTCGTAAAATAATTATGAATAAAATTATAAGATATTGCGCCAATCTTATTTCCAAAAAGATAACCTAACATAAAAATATCGGGAGCAAGAAAAAGAATTGCAAACAAAAACCAGGAATAATCAAGTTTATAATAGATGATTAGCGTTACAATTAAAATTGCTAATTGTTCTAATTTTAATAAATTTTTCATAATGTTGATGCTTAATTTATTAGTATAAATATTTTACCAATTGTTACAAAAAAAGCCGTTCATTAGAACGGCTTTTGGTATATAAAAAGAATTTTAATCATTCAATTTCAAAACAGCTAAGAATGCAGATTGGGGAACTTCTACACGTCCAATTTGACGCATTTTCTTCTTACCAGCTTTTTGTTTTTCTAATAACTTACGTTTACGAGAAATATCACCACCATAACATTTTGCAGTAACGTCTTTACGTAATGCTTTGATTGTTTCACGCGCAATAATTTTTGCACCAATCGCGGCTTGAATTGGAATATCAAACTGTTGACGAGGAATTAATTCGCGTAATTTTTCACACATTTTCTTTCCAATATTGTAGGCATTATCAACGTGAATTAAGGCAGATAAAGCATCTACAACTTCACCGTTAATCATGATGTCAACTTTTACCAATTTTGAAGCTTTCATTCCAGAAGGTGCATAATCAAACGATGCATATCCTTTTGAAATAGATTTTAATCGATCATAAAAATCGAAAACAACTTCAGCCAAAGGCATATTGAAAATCATTTCTACTCTATGTTGAGTTAAATAGTTTTGAGATTGTAATTCACCACGTTTCTCAATACATAAACTCATTACAGGACCTACGAATTCAGATTTTGTAATGATTGCTGCTCGAATATATGGTTCTTCAACACGATTTAATCCTGATGGATCTGGTAATTCAGATGGATTATGAACCGGAATCATTTTTTCTGGATCTTTTTCCAAGTACGCTTCATACGAAACGTTAGGAACAGTTGTAATTACCGTCATGTTGAACTCACGTTCTAAACGCTCCTGAATAATTTCTAAGTGTAACATTCCTAAGAATCCACAACGGAAACCGAAACCTAAAGCAGCAGAAGATTCAGCTTCAAAAGTTAATGAAGCATCATTCAAACGTAACTTTTCGATAGAAGCACGCAAATCTTCGTAATCTTCTGTGTCAACCGGATAAATACCAGCGAAAACCATTGGTTTTACTTCCTCGAAACCATCAATAGCTTCGCTTGCAGGATTCTCAACTAATGTAATTGTATCTCCAACTTTTACCTCAGAAGCTTCTTTAATTCCAGAAATAATATAACCTACATCTCCAGTTTTAATGACTTTCTTCTCAACTTGATTCAGTTTTAATGTTCCAATTTCATCGGCACCATATTTTTTGTTGGTAGCCATGAATTTTACTTGATCTCCTTTTTTGATTTCTCCATTTACCACTTTGTAAAAAGCTTCAATTCCTCGGAAAGGATTATAAACAGAGTCAAAAATCAAGGCTTGTAACGGTGCATCTGGATCACCAACTGGTGCAGGAACTTTCTCGATAATTGTGTGTAACAATTCTAACACACCTTCACCTGTTTTTCCACTTACACGCAAAACATCTTCGGGATCACAACCAATCAAATCAACAATATCGTCTGTTACTTCTTCTGGATTTGCAGAAGGTAAATCGATTTTGTTCAAAACTGGAATGATTTCCAAATCATTTTCTAAAGCCAAATAAAGGTTAGAAATGGTTTGTGCTTGTATACTTTGTGCAGCATCTACAATTAACAAAGCTCCTTCACAAGCGGCAATCGAACGAGAAACCTCGTAAGAAAAATCCACGTGACCAGGAGTGTCAATTAAATTTAAAATATATTTTTCACCATCTTTTTCATATTCCATTTGGATGGCGTGCGATTTAATTGTGATTCCGCGTTCGCGTTCCAAATCCATATCGTCTAAAGTTTGATTTTGTAACTCACGATCAGAAATCGTGTTTGTTACTTGCAATAAACGATCGGCCAAGGTACTTTTACCATGGTCAATATGGGCGATAATACAGAAATTACGGATATTTTTCATATTCTATTTGTCGAATAGGCAAAAATAATCTTTTCCGTGCAGACTGCAAGTATTTTGAAAAATATTATGAATTATATTTTAATAAATTAACGAGAGTTGAAGTGTGTTTTTTACTAAAAAATAAATCTAGGCAATTATCCGATGAAAAAAAGTATATAATTTATCTTCTTTTACTAGACCAAATTTTTGTTTCAAACGATACTTTGTTATTCGTACACTTTTTGGTTCAATATTAAGAAGAGTTGCAATTTGTTTGGTGTCTAAACCAAGATAGATATACGAACAATATTTCAAATTAAGAGGTGTTAGTTTTTGCTTAGAATGCTCGTTTAGCGTTTTGAAAAAGTTTGAATGTAATTCTTGAATTCTAAATTTAGCACTTTCAAAATCATAATCCATTAAATTTTCTTCTCGCATAACTTGTTTTAAATTGATAGAAGAATCATTTCCATTTTTTTGTAGTTTCCGCTTGATCTTGATTGTACAAATCGATTGAATAATCAGTTGCTTTTTTCTGAAATTCAAATATAGCCGAGTCAACCTAAGTTTAGCATATTCGTTATTCCCATAATTAACGAAGCCTATATTATGTATTCAACAAAAGAAATTGTTTTTAATAATCTCTTTTGTGTTTATATGAATTTTAAACCTAATTTTATCCTTATGAAAATCAGCACAAAATGAGGAGATTACTATTTTTTGTTATTACTTTTTTTACATTTATTCAACTTTCTGCTCAAACGACTCGAAATTTGAATTTAGAGAATTGGACTTTTCAACAAAAAGGAGATTCAAAATGGCTGAAAGCTGAGATTCCTGGTTCTGTTCATACCGATTTGATGTTAAATAATATTATTCCAAATCCTTACAAAGACGTTAATGATGCAAAAGTGCAATGGGTAGAAAACGAAGATTGGAACTACAAAACTTCTTTTGATTTGACTGAAGCCGAACGAAAAGCGCAAAACATTCAGTTAAAATTTAATGGATTGGATACATATGCAAAAGTTTTTCTGAACGGAAAATTAATTCTGGATGCGAATAATATGTTTCGAATTTGGGAAGTTTCGGTCAAAGATTTACTGAAAGATAAAAATAATTTGCTCGAAATACAATTCAAATCGTCGCCTAATGAAGGAAAACGATTAGCAAATCTTCTTCCATATAAATACCAGAAGGTGAGCGTGTTTTTACTCGAAAAGCGCAATATCAGTATGGTTGGGATTGGGGACCAAGATTGGTAACGGTTGCGATTTATAAACCAATTGAACTTATTTCTTGGAATAATTTAAAACTGAATGACTTGTCTTATGAAATTGTCAAATTGGATAAAAATCAAGCGAAAGTAAAGTTTAAATTTATTATCCAATCGGAACAAAATACAGCTGTAGAAATTAATTTTAATCAGAAAATAATCACTCAAAAATTAACCAAAGGAATTAATCATTTTTCGATTGATGAAACGATTCACAATCCAAAATTATGGTGGCCAAATGGAATGGGCGAACAGTATTTATACGATTATCAATTCAAAATTAAACAAGGGAATGAACAGATATTTAAGTATTTAAAATTTGGTTTACGTACGATAGAATTGGTACAAGAAAAAGACGAAGTTGGCTCTAGGTTTTATTTTAAAGTGAATAGGGTTCCAACTTATATGAAAGGTGCAAATTATATTCCGCAAGATAATTTTGTTTCACGAGTTTCAAAAAATGATTATGAAAAGTTGATAAATAGTTCGGTTGAAGCCAATATGAATATGATTCGTATTTGGGGTGGTGGAATTTATGAGGACGATTATTTTTATGAATTATGCGACGAAAAAGGTTTGTTGGTTTGGCAAGATTTTATGTACGCTTGTGCTTTTTATCCTGGCGATCAAGATTTTCTTCACAATGTAAAACAAGAAACAATTGATCAAGTGAATCGCCTAAAAAATCATACTTCTATTGCGCTTTGGTGTGGAAATAATGAAATTGATGAA
This sequence comes from Empedobacter sp. UBA1574, assembly GCF_002322895.1. Lineage (NCBI taxonomy): Bacteria > Pseudomonadati > Bacteroidota > Flavobacteriia > Flavobacteriales > Weeksellaceae > Empedobacter > Empedobacter sp. UBA1574. Next base: position 19,370 of record NZ_DCOI01000020.1, read on the forward strand.
GCGTGGAAAAATTGGGGATATCAGAAACAAATGGGCTGGTCGAAACAAGATTCGTTGAGTATTTGGAAAGATTATCAAACGACTTTTCATCATATTATTCCGAATGTTTTAGATTCGATTTTACCAAAATCAGAGAATCGCTATTGGCCGTCTTCACCTTCGATTGGTTGGGGAAGAAAAGAAAGTTTGACGCAAGGAGATTCGCATTATTGGGGCGTTTGGTGGGGAATGGAACCGTTTGAAACGTATGAAAAAAAAGTTCCACGTTTTGCTTCTGAATATGGTTTTCAAGGAATGCCAACGTTGAAAACGGTGAAATCAATGTTTTCTGAAAAAGATACATTGAGTAAAAATTCTGCAATAATTTTAGCGCATCAAAAAAATCCAAAAGGTTGGGAAACAATCAACGAATATATGCAGCGAGATTATGTTGTTCCGACCGATTTTGTGCAGTACAACTACGTTTCTCAATTGTTACAAGCACGCGGAATTCAGTTGGCAATTGAAGCACATCGACGTGCAAAACCTTATAATATGGGAAGTTTGTATTGGCAATTGAATGACGTTTGGCCAGTAACTTCGTGGTCGTCTTTGGATAAATTAGGAAATTGGAAAGCGTTACATTATCAAGTGAAAAGAAGTTTCGAAAATGTGCTAATTTCAGTAGAAAAAGAAGAAAATGTGTACAAAATTTATATCGTAAATGACTTATTGAAAGATTTGAAAGGAAAAGTAAAATTTTCTGTGGTAGATTTTAATGGAAATAAACATTGGACTAATGATAAAGATGTAATTATTTTATCAAATTCTTCAACCAAGATAATGGAATTAACTGATGAAATTTTGAAAGGAACTTCTTCAACTAAATGAATGTTAAAAATCAATAATATTTTTCTCCCTATTTTTAGTGAAATTTCACAAAGGATTTGGAAATGTGAATTTTATTGACTTAAATTTGCACTGATAAAAATCATAACGTATAACAATTTAATAACGAAGAAATAAAATGTTCAAAGAAACGACATATCAGTTTTTAGCTATTGCAACAGATTTTGCAATGAGCATTCTTCGTGCTTATAAATCGTAAATAATTTACTTATTATATCAAAAGCCCGGAGGATTCTTCGGGCTTTTTCTTTTATTATTCCATTCTAGATTCAGAATAACTTCTAAAAACTTCCGAAGAAGAAATAGTTAGCGCTAATTATTTCAAAATAATTATTTGCAATCAAATAATCCATTTTATGGAAGATTCAATTTTCTTTTCTACTCAATTACGAACAAAAAGAGCGAGGAAAAGAAGTGTAAAAACAACGAAAGAAAAAAATGTAAGAGAGAAATATAAACGTCAAAAAGAAATTTTTAAAGAACAAAAAGAAATTCCGCTTGTTCTTTTAAAAGAGCCGTGTCAAAAAGGTTTTGAGCGATATATTGTATTGAGAGAAGATATTAAAAAAGAAAATGAGATTGAGTTTTTTACTCAAATTCTAAAGAAAATAAATACTTCTCAATATGCAGAAACGCGAAAGTTTGTAAAAAAACGAAAACGAAACGGAAAGCGAATTTATGTTCAGAGAATTCAAGAGTTGAAACAATTGCAACCTTACGAATATTCAGGTCCGTATTCAATTTTGAATGATGAAGAACGTCTATATTTTGTGTGTATTCAGGTGTATGATCCCAAGACAAAACGTTTCAAAGGAATTTATGAATTTCTACAACCGTGGCGTTTTCGATTGATTATAAAACCAAATATGATTACGTATTACAAACCGCTTGATATTGATTTGAAGCGCGAAGAAGCGCAAATCGATCATTTTTTTGACAAGTATAAAAATCAAGGAATCCTTTTAAAGAAAATAGTTGGAGGAGGGTATTCGTATGAACGAAAACCAAAATTTAAAAATCCTTTTACAAAAAGGAAATTTTTTAATAATAAAAATTTAGCGATTGAAATCGCTGAAATGCTGATGGAAAAAGAACATCAGTTATCTAAAAGATATTAATCATGGGAAATAAAATCTCTGGAAAGGACTTTATAAAAATAGGCTTTCCAAAATATAATTCGATCAATATTGCAATTGGGCAAATTCATCGATACAGAAAAAAAGAAAAGAAACAAACGATTATTAACGAAGCAAAAGAAGTTTTACTTGAGCCAGAAAAATACATCGGTCACGGAATTTGGGGAAAAGTTGCGGAAGGATTAATAAAACCAGTTGAGGTTAGATTACAAGAATTAAAAACAACGCGTTCACCTTTTTCGATTTTTGGAGAAAATGAAATTGACGAGCAAGCAAAATTTCAATTATATGATGCATTGAAATTGCCAATTTCGGTAAAAGGAGCTTTGATGCCAGATGCGCATTCGGGGTATGGATTGCCAATCGGAGGTGTCTTAGCGACGGATAATGCGGTGATTCCTTATGGAGTTGGTGTGGATATTGGTTGTAGAATGAGTCTTTCGGTTTACGATTTGCCAGCTAGTTTTTTGAAAGGAAAATCGCATCAATTGATTCAGATTTTGCAAGATCATACCAAATTCGGAATGTATGAAACGCATAAACTAAAAGCGGATCATGAAATTTTTGAACGTTCTATTTTTGATGAAATTCCAATCTTGAAAAGTTTAAAAACAAAAGCTTATCAACAATTAGGAACTTCTGGTGGAGGGAATCATTTTGTTGAATTTGGGATTGTGAAATTAGATGAGGTAAAACCTGAATGGAACTTGATTCCAGGAGAATATTTGGCTGTTTTATCGCATAGTGGTTCGCGTGGTTTGGGTGCAAATATTGCAAAACATTATACGTATTTGGCGACGAAACAATGTCCACTTCCGAAGCAAGTTCAGCATTTGGCTTGGTTAGATTTGGACACGTACGATGGCCAAGAATATTGGGCAGCGATGAATTTGGCTGGCGAATATGCCAAGGCTTGTCACGATGATATTCACCGAAGAATTGCGAAAGCTTTGGGAAAACGTATCGTTTTTAACATCGAAAATCATCACAATTTTGCGTGGAAAGAAATGGTTGAAGGAACGGAACGAATTGTTCATCGTAAAGGAGCGACGCCAGCTGGAAAAGGAATTTTAGGAATTATTCCAGGTTCGATGACCGCGAACGGTTACATTGTTGAAGGTTTGGGAAATGAATTGAGTATTAATTCGGCTTCGCATGGTGCGGGACGAAAAATGTCGCGTGCGAAATGTAAATCAACAATTACTAAAAGTTTTATGAATTCACAATTGAAAGATGCAGGAATTGAGCTGATTGGCGGAAGTGTAGATGAAGCACCTTTGGCATATAAAAACATAAAAACGGTGATGAATTTACAGACTGAATTAGTGAAAGTGTTGGGAACTTTTACACCGAAAATTGTACGAATGGATAAATAATGATGAGGAAAAAAATTATTCAACTTACATCGGGTAGAGGACCAGCGGAATGCAATTTTGTGGTGACTAATGTTTTTAAAAAGTTTTCGGAAGCGTGCACAAAATCTGAAATTAAGTTTGACATAATTGAAAGAGAAATGGATAAAGATTTTCATCAACTTTCATCTGTGATTATAGAACTTGAAGGAAATGATTTAAACACGTTTTTAAAAACTTGGCTTGGAGCAATTTTATGGATTGGTAAAAGTCCATACCGAAAATTTCATCAACGAAAAAATTGGTTTATTGGTTGTTTTGAATTAGAAATTCCGAAAGAAAATTCAATCAATCCGAATGAAATTATATACCAAACAATGCGAAGCTCTGGAAATGGTGGACAAAATGTAAACAAAGTAAATTCGGCTGTTCGTGCGATACATCAACCAAGTGGAATTTCGGCTGTTTCGATGGATTTACGTTCACAACATCAGAACAAAAAAACTGCAACAACTCGTTTGTTATTGAAATTACAAGGATTTGAAACCAATAAATTGAAGGACTTGGTTCAAAAAAAATGGAATAATCAAACGTCTATTGCAAGAGGGAATCCTGTGAAAATATTCAGAGGAGATAAATTTAGTGAATAAAAAAAAGCCGCTCAATGAGCGGCTTTTAGTTTATTTTTTCAAAATAGCTTGGATAATTCCTTCCAAATTTTCATTGAATTCGAGCAATTGAGCAAAAACTTTATCGTCTTTATTCAAGCCACCGTGTTTGTTATTTTTTACAAAGGTTGCTTTTATCGTTTCCCAACGTTCTTTTTCTTTAGCAGTTATCAAACCTGCAATTTCTTTTAATCGCAACAAATTCGATTCTGTATCTGTTGTCAATGTTTGCGATTCACTTTCGTAATGCGCTAAAATAGTTTCGTTAATTTCTTTTTCGTTCATCATTGGAACAATTTTCGAAACCAATTTTGACATATTTCTGTACGAACCTTGCATTTTGAAAGGCGGTTCCGTTCTGTAATCATCTTGCATTGCTGCGCTCGAAATATAATTTTGATTGACTTTTACGACAATATTTCTAATCTTAATCACATGTTTTAGAACTGCAATAAAATCATCAATTTCTTGTTTCAAATAATTGCCTTCCAAATCCGGAAGTTGTTCTTGATTTTCGGTTACAAAATTTGTTAACTTGTAAAAATCTGTCAAACTTTTTGAAGCAATTTTATCCAAATAAGGATTATCTCCTGTTGCATTTTCAATCAAACTTAAATTGAACAACGTTTCCGTATCACCAATTACATCACCCAAATTATAAACATCAGCACGATTAGCCAACATATCTGGAATCTGAAATTTAGAGCCGCTTTCCGTATATGGATTTCCTGCCATTACAATGCAAAAACGTTTTCCGCGTAAATCGTAGGTTTTACTTTCTCCTTCAAAAATTCCATCAATTTTTCGCTGTCCATCGGCTAATGAAATAAATTTCTGTAAAAATTCGGCACTCAAATGCTGAATATCGTCCAAGTACAACATTACATTATCTGCCATTTCAAACGAAAGATTTATCTTTTTTAATTCCTCTCTTTCTCCAGAAGTTTTGGCTTCTATTGGATCGATTGATGTAATATTATGTCCAATTGTTGGTCCATTTACTTTCACAAAATGTAGGCCCATTGTTTTTGCTAAATACTCCATCAACGTCGTTTTTCCATAACCAGGAGGCGAAATTAACAACAACATTCCCATTCGTGCAGTACGCTTGTTATCGCCTGCAGTTCCCAATTGTTTGGCTAAATTATTTCCGATTAAAGGAAAATAAACTTCGTTGATTAATTTATTTCGAACAAATGATGTTAAAACTTTTGGTTCAAATTCTGCGATTTTTAAATCCTTTTCATAAGCTTTCGAAATTTCTTCTTTTAACTTTTGGAATGATTTAAAATTTGGAACATCAACAGTTGAAAAATGCTCTAATTTAGAAATGATTTCATGATAATTTTGTGTATAAATACCATCAATTATTACGGTATGATTTCCTTTTAAATCTTCAATTATAATAGATGAATTTCCATTTATTAACTGAAATTTATCTTTAGAAAACAATAACATCGTTGCTACTTCATTTACAACATTTCTGTAAGTTGAAAAATTTTCATTTTCATCGATAAAAGAATGAATCCAGTTTTCGATCAAGTAAAATTTTTCGGTTGAAGAAAATTGTTCATCTGCAATCAACGCATTAAAATCATCTGAATTTTTATTTTTCTCTAAGTAATTAATGAATTCTTTTCGAAAATTTTCAGCTTCATTACTCATCGAAAAAGCTTGATATTTTGTGAAAGTTCTAAACAAATAATTGGCAACTTTTTCTGAAGTTGTTATTGTTTTATCCCATTCAGTTTCCCAATTTTCAAAAAGCGATTTGATTTCATTTAGAATATTTTCAAATCGAGTTGAATTCGGAAAATTTTTCAAAATTAATTGAGCCGAATTAATCATTGCATTCAACTTATCTTGCAAATTCTTTTCTAAAGAATGGCAAAAAATTTGAGCAGTTGTACGAGTTGGCGCATCAAATTGCAACACATCTAATTTCGAATTTATGTTGACCAATTCAGTAAAAATTCGAAACGCATCAAAATTGTGAACGCCTTTTATATAACCTTCCGAATAATTTTGTTCAATGATTTGATTGATAAATTTTTCAGCATCAAAATCGTTTTCATTTCTTGCTAAAAAAGCTTGATAAGCTAAATATTCAGCACGATAAACCAATTGATTTTCCGAAACAAATTCTTGGTTCCAAATATCTTGGTAACGATAAATCTCATCGTTTTTAACTTTTTGATAGAAACTTGTACCTGTTAAATGATAAAATAATTCGTTGTTACGATTCAACAATGTCAGCGCTAATTGCTGCGTATTGACCGTAAATTTATTTTGACCAAGCGCAATAATATTTTGCCCATCAACAAAAAGTTCAGTTTTATCTCGTAAAACACGAAGCGTATCTTCTTGCGATTTTTTTAATAGATTTTCAAGGTTTTCGGCTTTCGAAACATCTTTTAAATCCTTCAATTCTTGAATGATTTGACGCATTTTGTCAATCATTAAATCCGAAGAATAAAACGCTAAAATTTCTTCTTTCTCAGAAAAAGTTTTGGCTTTATTTTCGATATTTTTCAAGACGCGCAAGCCAATTTGTTCTAATGAATTGGTGCGTTTGTTGGTTTGTTCAACTAATTGTTCACGTTTCGAATTGAATGCCTTGATAATTTCGTCGCGCTTATCTGCAATTTTCAAGGCGAAATCATCAAAATCAGAAAATTTACTTTCTAATTCTTCAAGTTGAACAATTATTTTTGTATTGTATTCTTCCGTTTTTTCGGCAGTTGTTGATAATTCTAAAAAGTTAACCACACTTTGTTCTAACAACGTGATTTGAGCAGAAAATTCTGCAACAGCTTCTTTGCTTTTTAACGCAGAAGTTTGACGTGTTAATTGGGCACGAACTTCGTTAAGCGAAGCAAAAATAACCGAGATTTTCTCAATGATTTTTGTTGTTTGTGTTGCGTCTTCAATTTTTAAACTGTTCAGAATATCAATCAATAATTCTAATTCTGAGGCAATTTTAAGACAGGCTTCTTCGATAACTTTCGCATCAATGACTTTTTCGATAGAAGCTACTAAGTTTTTCTGTTCAGCAACTTTTTCTTCGTATGGAATTAGTGCTTCATCCAATAAAAGAAACTCAATTGTTTTGGTTGATAAATTTTCGTTTACCTCTTGCAATCGGTTTTCTAATTCTTGAACACGCTCTAAATTGATGTAGCGAATTGAACGTAAATCAATAACTTTTCCTTGAATTTTACGAGCCTCAGCTAAATGTTCAACCAATAAATCCAATTGATTGTACGTTGTGCTATTTACTTTGAAAACGATTTCTTCAATCGATTCTTCCGTTTTTTCTAAGGTTTCTTGCGCAAATTTTTTCTGAATTTGAACTTTAGCAAATTCATCAATCGCTGTATTGGCAACTGTTTTTATTTCTAATAAAGGAACAGCAAGCTCAAAAGTCTCTTGATCATTAATCCAAAAATAGCCATCTACAATATTATTCGCTTTTTTTACAATGTCCTCGTATAAACCTTCGTACGAATCTTCTTTGTTGATTAATTGAATAACCTCCTGAGATTCAGCCATTGCTTTCACAATGTCTTTGTTCCCAATTTTATATAATGGATGATTTGTTTTCTCTGTATTTTCAATCAAACGTTCAACATAAGGTGTTTGCCAAATTTGAACTTGATGATGTCTTGTCGCTTCTTCTTCGGTGCGGAAATAAATTAAACTTCCATCTTTAAAAATCGTAAAACCATTACAAACTATAGGTGTTTCCACAGTTTGTTGAATGATATTGTACGATAAAAGAATGTATGTATTGGTTTCATCTTGATTGAAAATGTACATAAAATCTTCTCCGTTCGGAGAATTTACACGACGGAAAAATTGAAAATGCTCTAAATTATTATTATCGAAAAGATGATACGTTCCGTTTTGTAAATAATAACCATTCGAAAAAATTAAACCTTGATTATCGGGTAACAGAACTGCTGCATCTAAAAGTGCAGGAATGTTGATAACTTCTTTGGTGCGAACATTGTAAATATAGGCTCTGAAATCTTCTTGAAACGGTTTTATTTTAACCGCAATTAGATTTCCTAAATCGGCATAATAATATTCGGCATCGTCTAATTGTTGATCTAAATGTGTCACTTTTTCAGTGAAAATTCCTTTTCCTGAATCCGTATTATCTTCAATTTTAAAAGTAATATCACCACCAATTGCTTCGATAAAAATCTTATCTAAAATAGAAATATGTGGAAACTTTCCTAATCGACGATCATCGATAGAAGTTTTTTGCCATTCAAAATCAAATTGATCTGCTTTTTTTACTTCGTGAATGCTGCGATCATCTTGATAAATTAATTTTCCGTCTTTGATTAACCATTTAAACGCTTTCAAATCTTGTGCGCTTTTACTGGTTTGGAAAACCATGTATAGATAATTATCTGTTCTACGAAATTTAGAAAAGATAGAATCGCGGTAATATTTATATAAATTCTGAAAATCTGTAAAGAAATTCTGATCGTTTATTAAGTCGAGAGGTTGAGGAATAAATTGATTTTCTTGAAACAGATAAATACTAAAAACATCGCTCAACTGAATGTCTGTGCGTAAACCGAAATGCACGTTGTAACCAAAAATACACAATTTATCGAACGCGATAATTCCACGTGCGACGCATGTATTTTCTGTCGTAATTCTTTGGTTTGCGCTTAATGCAAAATTGGTAGAATTGAAGACTTCTTTTCGAGCATCATTCAATTTCGTTAATCTTTCCGAAAGAAAATCTTTTTGTGTAAGAAGTCTTTTTCGGATGATTTCGTACGCGCCTGCATCAAGCGTTTCGGTAACGTTAATATTTTTTTCTTCTTGCATTAAATTAAAATCTAGAAGGTGATTAAACTGTAATTAAGAGCGATTGAAACGAATAGATTCAATCACTCTATTATTGTTTAATGGATTAACCTATTTTTTTATTTGAAACACCTAACTGATTCGCAATTCCGAAAAGAGAATTTATAAATCCTGTGTCTTCGCTGTTTCCAGAAGCAGAAGCAGCTTGCTGTAATTTAATTAATGCCGCAGTAATTGTTAAGTTTTTGATGTCGTTTGATGAAATGCCATATTTATCGGCAAGACTTCTCACTTTTCCAGCTAAATCGCTTCCGCCATCTTCGTCAATCAATGCATTTTTGATATCTGTTGCATGTTTCGAATTGTCGATTAAATGATCGAAACCTTTTGCATTCGAAACTTGTTTCACAATATTTTCGAAGAACATTGTTTCTCCACCAACAATGTCAATTTTCGCAGATTTCAATGCATTTGATAACACCTCAGCTTGGGCTCCAGCAATATCTTTTTGAATGTTGATATGAGCCAATTCGATATCTTTTTCTTTTTGTAATTGAAGTTTGAACTCTTCGTGCTCTTTTCCAACACCGTCCAGTTTCTTCATAGCTTCTGCTTTTTCTTCAATTCCTTTTGCTTCTGCTAATGCTTTTTCACGAACAACTTCTGCTTGTGCTAAGCCTTCTTTACGTAACGCTTCTGCTTTTTTCTCGATAACAGATGCTTCTACAGTTCCTTGTTTTTCTTCTGCTTCTGCTTTTGCAACCATTACTTCTGCTTCAGATAGACCAATTGCAGCTTCTTCTTTTGCTTGTGCTTCAGCAATTATTTTACGAGCTTCAGCTTCTTTTGCAGAAGCTTCTTTTTTAGCTTCCGCATCAATTAATAACTCTTGCGCTTTGCGTTCTGCAACTTGTTTTTGTGCATCTGCTTCGATAACTTGACGAGCAGCTTCTTGCTCTGCCGCAATTTTTGCCGCTTCCGCAGCTTTTACAGTTTCGATTAAACGCTCTTCCGCTTCTTGCGATGCAGCAATAATTCCGGCTTGTTTCTGACGCTCAACTTCACGGTAAACTTCAACATCTTTCACACCTTGTTGCTCTTCAATCACGCCTTTTTCTAAAAGAACGCGTTCTTTGATAACGCCTTGAATATTTTTCTTCTCAACTTCGATAGACCTTTCTTTATCAATCTGAGCTAAAGTCACAATTCGCTCACGTTCTGTTTGCTCTAATGCACGATCTTTTTCAACGCGTTCCGTTTCGATTGCATCAGTACGAACTTTATTTTTTTCTGCGATAATAATTTGACGCAATTTATTTTCTTCTTGTACCGCCAATTGCTCTTCTGTTGTAATACGAACAGATTCAGCTTTTAGACGTTCTTCTTCGCGAACTTTTGCAATTTCTGCCTCTTCGCGCGCTTTTATATTTTCGATTTCTCTGCGTTGACGCTCTTCTTTTTCGGCTAATTGTCGCTCTAATTCTAAGATTGCTTCGCGCGCTTCAACGTTTTGTTTTTTGATTACTTTTTCTTCTTCACGACGAATTAAGTTGGCGTTCATATTTTGTTGAGCCGTTAATTCCGTGATTTTTTTAATACCTTCCGAATCTAAAATATTATCAGGGCTCAAGAATTGTAATTCAGTTTGTTCTAAATAATCAATCGCACAGTCATCTAAAATATATCCATTCAAGTCTGTTCCGATGATATTTAAAATTTCATCTCTAAATTCGCGACGAGCTTCGTATAATTCGATAAAATCGAATTTTTTTCCAACTGTTTTTAAAGCTTCTGAGAATTTTGCTTCGAAAATACTTTTTAATGTTTCTGGTTCTGATGCTCGTTCTGTTCCTAAGTTTTGTGCAACATTGATTACATCATTCACCGATTTATTAACGCGAACAAAAAATGCAACTTTGATATCTGCACGAATGTTGTCTTTACAAATTAAACCATCGTGTTGTTGACGAGTAATATCAATTTTCTTAATCGAAATGTCCATAATTTCCATTTTGTGGAAAACAGGAATTACATACATTCCTTTGTTGAAAGCTACTTGCGATCCACCAACACCAGTACGAACGATGGCTTTTCCTTGCGGAACTTTTTTATAGAAAACGCTTAAAACGACGATGAAAGCAATAAAGATGAAAACGATAACACCAACTGCTAAAAGAATAAAATTTGTCATGAGATTTTTATTATATTTTGATTGATTTAGTGAATAATTAAGATTAAAATTTCTTCGATAAGAAACGAAGTAAGTTGAAATATTAGTGTCATAATAGTGTTAAATGTTGTTTAAGGTTATATGTTTGATGACGAAATAATAATGATTTGAAGGCGATTCGTCGGTGATAATAATGGTATCTCCAAAATTAATTTCTTCGCCATTTTGACTTTTGATGTTAAGCGTAATAATATCTTTCTCGATTTGAAATTCCGCAGAGCCTATTTTATCTCCTGTGATTTTAGATTTTGATTTTCCGACTCTTCCGATAAAATCAGTTTCTTCTTCTCCATGATAACCTAATTCTGAATACATTTTAACTAATGGTTTAGTGATCCAATGCATCATAAAATAAGCGATGATGAAAACCGGAATTAAGATTAAAACTGAATACAATCCTAATTTGCTTAATCCAAAAACAATCGAAGAAATAATGGTAATCACCCAACTGATAAATTTGAACAAAGTAATAATCACCATTAACGGAACTTTACCAACATTGATGAATTCTAAACATTTTGCCCAAAAACCTGGTTCGTGATGCACGTCTGCATCAGCATCGTGATCAGCGTCAATTTCGTGGTGGGCATCAACATCATTGATGTCTCCGATATGAAAATCAGAATCTGTTCCAAGATCAATTCCGTCACCAGCTAACAGTTGAAATACCCAATAGACAAGAGAAAATCCCATCAAAATGGTCATAATTCCGTTGGCCAATGGATTAAAAAGAAGGTCTAAAATTTCGGTCATTTAGTGTTAATTTTTAATGTTAAATAGCTCTTCTGAATGTATAATAAATAATTTTCGTTGTGCTGTTGATGGAAAGCGGAGTGGAAGTGATTAATTCCCAGCCTTCATTTCCATATTTATTTAGTAAATCATCCAAAAATGTTTTATCTATTTTGATAGAAAATAAGCCAGCGTTAGGCATTATTTCTATTGTTTTGTATTCATATTTAGATGCCATAGTTTTGATTTTTTAAAAGAGATTAATTTACTAAAAATTTTATAGAAATAATTCACTATAAAAAGTGATTTATTCTTGATTTTTCGACTGAATTTTTAGCTTTAAAGCTTCTAATTCATTTTGAATCAAATCACCTTTCAAGGTTTCGTTAATTTCGTCATCAGCGGTTTTCGAATTGTCCGCTAAACTTCCGTAAGCTTGTGCAAGTGCTTCGTCTTCTTCTACTTTGGCTTTCATGCGTTCTAACATGCTAATTGTGCTATTCGCATCAATTTTTGCCATTTGTTTGTTTACTTGTTTTGTGGCATCAGCAACTTTTACACGAGCTTTTAATGTTGTTAATTCATTTTCCCATTTATTAATGTTGAATTTAAGAACCTCAACGTTTTTGTGCACTTCATTTGCAGATTTTTCATGAATAATCACTTGATTTTCTAATTCAGTAATTTCTTCTAACAATTGATTTTTTAAGCTCAAAGCTTCTTTCGCTAAATTTTCGGCTTGTTCAATTGTAATTTCATTTCGCTCAGCTTTTTCTAACAAAAGAATTGCTTTTCGTTCATAATCTGCAGCTTCTTCTTTCTTTTTGTCGACGCTATTTTGCGAACGAATTGCCATTGCTTTTACCTTTGCGTAAGCCTCTAATGATTGATTAAGATCGTCGCGCATTTCGCGAATTCCTTGTTCTGTCATTTTGATTGGGTCTTCCATTTTTTCGACAACCGAATGTATTTCCGCTTGTCCAATTCTAAAAATACGTTTGAAAATATTCATAGTGATATTGTTTTATTGTTTAGAAAATTCGATTAATTGAGCAGAATATTCGCTCATCAATAAGCTCAAAGAATTTAACGTTGCTTCAAATTCGTTTTGATCAAGATTCGCAATTTGAAGTGTGTAACGATAAATAACTTTTTTTCCGTCTTCTGTTATTGCAAAAGCACCATGAATGATATCGCGATTTTTCATCAACAACGCTTTTAGCATTTCCAGATTATCATTTGTAATTGTAAATAAATACAACTCGAAAATGATAACAGGTGGTGCAATTCCTACAATCAGATTTTGAACACCATCCAATAAATTTTCAATCATAAAAACACCCTCTTTTTCGTCTTTGTAAGTGATGGTGTAATTGATGTTTTGAATAAAATTTTCAATCTTCGAAAAATAATTCATTTTGTTGTTATTAGTGTTTTTTGTAATTTGTTTCCATAAAATTAAACAATTTGCTAAAATAATTAGCAAATAAAAGTGTTAAAATTTTAAATAATGACAAAAATAGGTGAAAATATAAAGAAATTAAGACAAGTTAAGAACTTAACTCAACAGGCTTTTGCTGATTTGTTCGAAGTTAGTAGAGGGAATATTTCATCTTATGAAGAAAAACGTGCAGAGCCACGAATTGAAACAATTTCTCAAATTGCTAAATATTTTAGCATTCCAATAAGTCATTTGATCGAAAAAAACTTAACAGTTAACGAAATATTACACTTTGATAACTATTTTGAGGAAGCTGATATGTTACGAAATGTTAAAAATTTGAGCGCGATTCCTTTTTTATCACGAGAAATAATTCAGTTAAAAAAAGAATTATTTTCTAATATAGAAAATTATCCGTCGATTTACTTTCCAATCTATAATTCGCATCAGTTTATTGCGTTAGAATATTCTTCGGGTATCGCTTCACCTATCGATTTTACAGAAGAAGAATCGTCTATTTTATTTTTTGAACATTTGGAAGTGGAAAATTTACATTTGGTAAATGATAAGTTTGGTTTGTATTTGAATGATGATGAAATTTTTGTTGGGAAGTTTACTCAACACGAAAATCAATTGATTTTGGAATTAAATCAATGGAAACAAATTATTTTTGATGTTGAAAATATTCAGCACTTTTATCAGTTTTATGCTGTTTATAAGAAGGTTTAGAAATAATTTTTATAAGTAAGATTGTTTTCTAAATATTAGATGTTTCTACATCGTTTGACTCGCTCAACATGACAAGAAAATCCAATCTAGGCTGATAATTAATGTCATGTCGAGGAATCGAGACATCTCTTCTAAAAACTTATAATTTACTACTCAAGACTTTTAAACTTTAATATAAATCTTCTTTTTATCTAATAAATAAGCTAACCACCAAAAGAAAGCTAAGAAAATTAGCGAATAAACAAATGAACCAATTTCTGGAATTCCAGGAATTTTAGCGCAAACATTTTCGTAGAACCAACCCAATGGTGAAATGAATTTGATTTCTCTTTTGTCGTTTAAACCAGCTTCAATTCTGATTAAACCTAATAATCGAGGTAATAATCCGCTCAAAACAAAGATGAATAAAGGATTTTTTCCAAAAACATCAAAGAATTTCATGAAACCATTTTTGATGCCTAAAATTTCGATGAACCAAATCATTGATCCAATTGTCAAAATTGCTAAACCAGTTGTGTTGAAAACATAAGAACTGCTCCAAATCTTTTTATTGTACGGAAAATCCCATTGCCAAACGTAACCAATTGTCAACGCAATTGTTCCTAAAACAAATAAGCCAGCTAACATTTTATATTGCGGATTGTCAGTTTTTGGTAAAGGACGATTCAACCAATTGATATTTCCTTGTTTCTGAATATAATCACCAACCAAATACCCAAATAAAACCTGTGGAATAGTAGAAATTGTACTGAAAATTCCTTCGGGATCAAACGGTACTCCTTCTCCTTTGTAAATATGCGCTAAACCAAGCAATTGATTATCAATTTTAGTTCCGATAAAACCTTCTAATGAATAAGGGGTAGAAGTTCCAAGTCCGAAAGTTAAAACCCAATAAAGTAGAAGAATCGCACAACTTATCAATAAAACTTGTTTTTGTTTAAAATAAAAAGCAATCACCGAAGCGAAAAAATAAGCAATTGCAATTCGTTGTAAAACGCCCATTATTCGGATTCCGCTTTCTTCTGAATCTTTCCATGCTTTGAAAATAAGTTCATTATTATCCCACTTGAAAAATGGCCACCAATTGATGAATAATCCAATTCCGAAAATTAGAATTGTTCGTTTTATTACTTTTTGCCAGAAAATTTGTTGAGGTTGTTGTTGTAATTTTGGAATCATAAAAGCCATTGCATTTCCTAAGGCAAACAAAAAGAAAGGAAAAACCAAATCTGTTGGTGTGCATCCGTGCCATTCTGCATGCTCCAAAGGATCGAACATAGCCGACCAAGTTCCTGGATTATTTACCAAAATCATCAACGCAACAGTTGCGCCACGAAAAACGTCTAATGAATAATAACGAGCTGCTTTCATCTCTTTTGTGTTAATGTTTTAAAGATATAGATTTTTTAAATTTTTTGGAAAAATGCTTTTCAAAAAGATACTAGATTATTCCTTACCTTTAATTGTCAATAACAAACAATAAATAAAATGAGAACGGAGTCTGATTTATTAGGAGAATTACAAATTCCTGAAACGGCTTATTATGGTGTGCAAACGCAACGTGCCATTAATAATTTCAAAATTTCCAATAACTATTTGTCACATTATCCCGAATTTGTAAAAGCGCTTGGTGTTGTGAAATTAGGAGCAGCGCAAGCCAATCACGAATTAGGAATTTTATCGAAAGAATTATTTGATGCGATTTCTTTTGCTTCGAATGAGTTAATAGCTGGTAAATATACAGAGCAATTTCCAATCGATATGATACAAGGTGGTGCGGGAACTTCTACAAATATGAATGCAAATGAAGTAATTGCAAATATTGCTTTGGAGTATTTAGGAAAACAAAAAGGAGAGTATCAATTTTGTTCGCCAAATGATCATGTAAACCTTTCGCAATCTACGAATGATGCCTATCCATCTGCTTTGAAATTAGCATTATTTAATATGAATAAACCTTTGGTTGAGGCATTAACTTCGTTGTATGAGGCACTTGATAAAAAAGGGAAACAATTTGGTAATGTTATAAAAATGGGACGTACGCAATTGCAAGATGCAGTTCCAATGACGCTTGGGCAAGAGTTTGAAGGTTTTTCGAATACATTACATAAAGAAGTTGATAATTTAAACCGAATTGCTGCCGAATTATTAGTAATTAATATGGGTGCAACTGCAATTGGAACTGGATTGAATGCTGTTCCAGGTTATGCACAATTGTGTACAACTAAAATAGCTGAAATCATGAATGAAGATGTTTCGTTGGCTGATAATTTAGTTGAAGCAACTTCGGATACAAGCTCGTTTGTGGATTATTCATCAGCTTTGAAACGTCTTTGTGTGAAGTTGTCGAAAATTTGTAATGATTTACGTTTGTTAACATCTGGTCCGAGAACAGGTTTGTTCGAGATTAATTTACCTCCAAAACAACCAGGATCTTCGATTATGCCAGGGAAAGTAAATCCAGTAATTCCAGAAGTAGTGAATCAAGTTTGTTTTAAAGTGATTGGAAATGATTTATCAATAACAATGGCTGCCGAAGCTGGTCAATTACAATTAAATGTAATGGAGCCAATAATTGGTTTTTCGATTATGGAATCGATTCAATATTTAACAAATGCGATGAATACGCTACGTGTTGAATGTGTGGATGGAATTACAGCAAACGCAGAACATTTGAAAAATGAAGTACAAAATAGTATTGGAATTGTTACAGCTTTAAATCCTTACATTGGTTACAAAGCAAGTACAAAAATTGCGAAAGAAGCTTTAGAAACAGGAGGAGGTGTATATCAATTGGTCTTAGATCACGGTTTATTGTCGAAAGAACGTTTGGACGAAATCCTTGATCCTAAAAATATGCTTGGTCCACATATCTAGAAGTTGTGAGTTAGTAGTTATGAGTGATAAGTTTTGAAAAAATAAATTAATAATGAAACCTTCGAATCTTCTAAAAATAGAAACATTAAACGATGAATGGCTAGATAAGGATGTGATTATTTTACATGCTTGTTTTCAGATTTTATGCGATTGTATTGAAAAAGAAAATTTATTTACAAGTCATGTTGATTGGATGTATGATGATGAACATAAAAATGCAAAAATTGAAATTGAAAACTTATATAATTGGTGGAATAAACGTAAGCTCGATAATGATAATTTAGAAAATAATCAATATGAAGAAGATAATCAAATGTTGAAAAAATTAATAGAGTTTAGACAATATCTTTGGACTTGATTTAATTAAAAAATTATGAGTAATGAGTTCAGAGAAAACTTAGAACTTGTTACTCATAACTTAAAACTTATTTTAATATCCGTGTAAATTCACATTATCAGTTGGAAGTAAATCAACTTTTTTACCCATTTTTTTCTGAATGATTTTGAAATGATGCAAATCTTCTTCTGTAATCAAACTAATGGCTTTTCCGTTTGCATTTGCACGACCTGTACGCCCGATTCTGTGCACATAATCTAAAGGCGAACGAGGTAATTCGTAATTAATAACAGTTGGTAAACCTTCGATATGAATTCCGCGTCCAATCAAATCTGTTGCAACCAAAACTTTAATATCACCTAGTTTAAAATCTTCCAAATTATCCATTCTAGCGCCTTGGGATTTCTTACTGTGAATCGCCATTGCAGAGATTTTATTCTTTTTTAATTTTTCTACTAAATTATCTGCAGTTCGTGTCGAAGAAACAAAAACCAAAACTTGTTCTAAGTTTTCAGATTTGATTAAATAACGTAAAAAAGGACCTTTTGTTTCGGCATCAACTTTATAAGCAACTTGTTCGATTTGTTCCAAATCAATTTCTTGTTTTTTGATTTCAACAACAATTGGATCAATACTTAATGTAGATTTTATTTCATCAATTTTATCATTCAAAGTTGCAGAAAATAGAATTGATTGTTTCTTTTTCGGAACACTTTTCAAAATTCGGTTCATCTCATCTCCAAATCCTAATTGGAACATTTTGTCTGCTTCGTCAATCACCAAATATTGCAATTGATCCAATGATAACGCATTATGATCCATCAAATCCAATAAACGACCAGGAGTTGCAATCAAAACTTCAGTTCCATATAAATTCTTCATTTGTGGATTAATTGAAGTTCCACCATAAACAGCTTGTGTTTGTACTTCGCGACGTAAAGCAGTTTGTAATCCTGCAAAAGTTTGTTCAATCTGAACTGCTAATTCACGTGTTGGAACTAAAATTAACGCTTTTATATTACGAGATTTTTCGTACGATTGATGCTGAATTTTTTGTAGCAAAGGCGCAACAAAACACAAGGTTTTTCCAGAACCAGTTTTTGCAATTCCCATCACATCTTTTCCTTTTAAAATAGATGGAATTGTTTCGGTCTGAATTTCAAAAGGTTTTAAAAATCCAAGTTTTGTAATTGCTTTTGATAAATATGGTGATAATCCTAAATTTTCGAATGACATAAATTGATATAAGACTGCAAAGGTAGAGATTAAATTTGAATGATATTTTAGGAATAATTACTCGTTTAATCATTTTTAATCGTGATGAAAATGAAAGTTTTAAAATCGTTTCTGAAATATTTCTAAAAATCTTTTTAGAAACAGTCAAATTATCGAAACAACGATTGAAAACAGAAATAATTTCTGTTTAAAACTTTATTAAAAGCTTTTTGCTTAATAAAACTATCGTTAACTTTGATTCTTATGAAAAAAGATCAGTCTAAGATAATTCGTGAGCAAGCGCCAAGATCTGCTACTCGCGAGCATTCGGTTCCATTATATTTAACATCAAGTTTTATTTTTGATAGCGCAGAGCAAGGACGTGCAATTTTTGCAGAAGAAGAGCAAGGTATGGTTTATTCACGTTATGCAAATCCAAATACAACAGAGTTTATTAATCGCGTTTGTGCTTTGGAAAAAGCAGATGCAGGTTTAGCTTTTGCTTCGGGAATGGCTGCTGTTTTTGCATCTTTTGCTTCGTATATAAAAAGTGGAGATCATATTGTATCGAGTCGTGCAATTTTTGGTTCTACACATCAATTAATTACGCAATTATTTCCGCGTTGGGGCGTAACTTATACATATGTAGAAACGCCAAATATCGAGGATTGGGAAAAAGCAATTCAATCAAATACAAAAATTGTTTTCTTAGAATCGCCTTCAAATCCTGGATTAGAATTATTTGATTTAGAAGCTTTGGCAAAATTGAAAGAAAAACATCCGAATGTTATTTTTGCAATTGACAATTGTTTCGCAACGCCATATTTACAACAACCTTTGCAATTTGGATTTGATTTATCTATTCATTCTGCAACAAAATATATGGACGGACAAGGTCGAGTTTTGGGTGGAGTAGTTGTAGGAAAAGAAGAATTAATCAATGAAATGATGTTTTTTATTCGTCATACAGGTCCGGCGATGTCGGCTTTTAATGCGTGGACAATTTCTAAAAGTTTAGAAACGTTGCCACTTCGTATGGATCGTCATTGCGAAAATGCGTTGGCGTTGGCAGAAGCTTTGGAAAATCATGCTGAAATTGCAGATGTGAAATATCCATTTTTACCATCGCATCCGCAATATGAGTTGGCGAAAAAACAAATGAAAGGCGGGGGTGGAATCGTAACATTTGAAGTGAAAGGAGGAAAAGAACGTGCTTTCAGATTTATTGATGCATTAGAAATGATTTTATATACGTCTAATTTAGGAGATTCGAGATCGATTGCAACGCATCCAGCAACTACAACTCACGCAAAATTATCAGATGCAGAACGTGCAGATTTGGGAATTAGGCCAGGTTCTATTCGTTTATCGGTCGGTTTGGAGGATAAAGTGGATATTATCGAAGATATTTTGCAAGCGTTAGAAAAAACTAAGGTTTAATTAATTGATTAGTTGTTGATTAAATATAAATTTTAATAATTTATTCATTTCAGCACGGACTTTGCTTATTCTAAACGAAAGTTTAGAATATGAAGAAGTTTTTAATTTTTGGTTTTGCGTTGTTTACAATGTCAAGTTATGCGCAAAATAGACCAAATGATGGAAATAATAGAAATGTCGATGTTTTAATTGAAAGATCTGATTATTACGGAATATCAAGTAGTCAAAAAAATAAAATAATTGCTTTAAAAAAACAAGCAAGTAAAGATTTCGAAAGAGTTGGAAGAGATCGTAATTTATCTGGTTACGAAAAAGGTAGAAGAAAAAGAGAGATTTCTTACAATTTACAACGTGATATTGATAAAATCTTAAACGATAATCAACGTTATAAATGGTCAAATTCTCATCGTGACGATTATTACAAAGACCGAATTGATGATCGATTAGAGCGTTTAGAAGACGAATACGAAAGAGATATCAAGCGAATAGAACGTAATTATTCTCACGATAAAAATTTGATGAAACGTAAAAAAGAAATCAGAAAAGCAGAATATAAACGCGCGAAAGAGCGTTTGAAAAATGTGAAAGATTATTATTAAAATAAAAGGATCCAATAATTTATGGATCCTTTTATTTTTTATATTGATTTGATAAAATTTTCTACTTGTTCCTCTGGTGTTGTCCAAGAAGTGACTAATCTAATTGCAGAATTTTGTTCATCAATTTTTTGCCAAATATAAAACTCAAAATCTTGTTGTAGTTTTTCGATAATTGAATTTGGTAAAATAGGGAAAATTTGATTGGAAGATGGTTCTGTCAAAAAGTTGTGACCTTTTGCTGAAATAGCATTTGCTAATTTTTCTCCCATTTGATTGGCGTGTTTTCCCATCTCGAAAAATAAATCATCTCGAAACATTTCCGAAAATTGAATTCCTATCAAACGTCCTTTCGCTAACATTCCGCCTTTTTGCTTAATATGATAACGAAAATCTTCGTCCAATTTTAAATTATTTATCACAATTGCTTCACCTAAAAGTGCACCATTTTTAGTTCCACCAATGTAAAAAACATCTGCAAAATTTGCCATATCTTCTAAGTTTAAATCACATTTAGAAGAAGTTAAAGCAGAAGCTAAACGTGCGCCATCAACAAAAAGGTATAAATTATTTTCTTGGCAAAAATGATAAAGCTTTTGCAATTCCTTTTTTGAATAAACACTTCCAACTTCCGTAGAATTAGAAATATAAACCAATTTTGGCTTTACCATATGCTCGTCCGTATGTGTGGCAAGAATAATCGAAATTTGCTCAGGAGTTATTTTTCCATTATCCGTCGCAATGGTATTTATTTTATGTCCTGTTGCTTCTATCGCGCCCGTTTCGTGAACGGCAATATGCCCGCTTTCGGCTGCAACTACAGATTCGTGTGGTTTTAGAATAGAAGAAATTACAATTAAATTGGCTTGTGTTCCACCAGAAACAAAATGAATTGCTGAATCTTTTTTCAGTCTTTTTTTGATGAACTCTCTTGCTTCATTGCAAAATTCGTCTTCGCCGTAACCAATTGTTTGTTCTAAATTTGTATCGATTAATCGTTGCAAAATTGCTGGGTGAGCACCTTCGCTATAATCATTTTTAAAGCTATATTTTTTCAAAATTGAAATCTTAAATTTTGAGAATAAAAGTAGGAGTTTTCCTAATTCTTTCCTATTTTACTATCTATTTTTACCAATTATTTAAACTGAAGTTATGAAGATTTTAGTCGTAGAAGATGAAATAAAATTGCAAGAAACAATTGTTGAGTTTTTAGAAAAGGAAAAGATGATTGTCGAAACAGCAGATAATTATCAGCAAGCTTTGGATAAAATAATTTCGTTCGATTATGATTGCATTTTATTGGATATGATGTTACCAGACGGTGATGGAATGTCTTTGTTGAAGGAATTGAAGAATCTTCATAAAGAAACTTCGGTGATTATTTTGTCGGCGAAAGATTCGGTTGATGATAAAGTAGAAGGATTATTGGTTGGCGCGGATGATTATTTAGCGAAACCATTTCATTTTGCTGAATTATTGGCTCGAATTAAAGTTGCTTTGCGCAAAAATCTACAAAAAGGAGAGGATGTTTTGAGTTATAAAAATATTCAAATTTTTCCCGAAGATCGTTTGGTAAAAGTAAATAATATCGAACTGAAATTAAACAGAAAGGAATATGATTTGCTGTATTATTTTATGTTGAGACCCGAACGTGTTTTTCAGAAAACAACTTTAGCAGAAAGTGTTTGGGGAGATCATATTGAGCTATCTGATAATTTAGATTTTATTTATTCGCAAATAAAAAATCTAAGAAAAAAAATGAAAGAAGCAAATTCTGAAGCCGATTTACAAGCGGTTTATGGGATTGGTTATAAGTTGATTTAACATGAAAATATCACTAAAAAATTATACATTTCGTTACCTCACATTTTGGTTGCTTATCGTTATTGCGATTTGGGCATTTCTTTTTCATTCCTTGATTTTGGATGAAGTTTATGACAATGTAGATGACGGATTAAAGAATCAAAAAATTGAAATTATTCGAGAAGCTTATCGCGATCCGAATTTATTAAATACAACCGAATTTGGATTAAGTCAATTCAAAATTTCCAAAGTTGATCCAAGTAAATATGATGAAAGAAATCACTTTTCGAATGAGTTGGTTTACATGGGATACGATGATGATATGGAACCTTATCGTATATTGAGAACTGGTTTTTATGACAAAGAAAATCATCCGTATTCATTAGAAATAAGAACCTCAACAGTCGAAGAAGATGAATTGATTTATGATTTATCGATTTCTTTGATTGCGTTGTATGTTTTTATTTTGATTAGTATTTTATTGATTAATCATTTTGGATTGAAAAAAGCCTTCAAACCTTTTGGGCAAATTATTTCTCAATTAAGAAAATATGAAGTAGGAAATAACGAAAAACCAAAACTTGTCGAAACGAATGTGAAAGAATTTTCTTATTTGCAAAAAGAAATTGAGCGAATGATTAATCGAAATGATGAGGTTTTTAATTCACAAAAATTGTTCATCGAAAATGCTTCCCACGAATTGCAAACACCTTTGACAATTGCGCTAAACAAACTTGATTTGCTAATAGAAAATTCAGATTTAAAAGAAAAAGAGGTGATGAGTTTGGTAGAAACCAAGCAAACACTTTGGCGAATGGTGAATCTTAATAAATCGTTGTTAATGTTATCTCGAATCGAGAATAATCAATACAAAAATAATGTTGAAGTTAATTTTACAGCTTTGACAAAAGATTTGATCGAAGATTATGAAGAAATTTTAGAAGCAGAAGAAATTAAATTAGAAACGAATTTTAAGGCAGATTTTATTCTTGATTTTAATATCGATTTAGCGCGAATTTTAATTTCAAATTTGATTCGAAATGCGATCAAACATAATAATGATGAGAAAATTATTAAGATAGAAAGTGATTCAAATCAATTTATAATTTCGAATACAGGGAAAAACGCAACATTGGATTCGAATCTTATTTTTAGTCGTTTTTATAAACAAGGAACAAGTGATGGAAATAATGGCTTGGGGCTTTCGATTGTGGACACGATTATCAAAAATCAACAAAATTTGACGTTACGTTACAATTATGAGTTTCCTTTTCATCAATTTATTTTGAAAAAATAAATTATTCCCAAATCTTTCCTAATTCACTTTGCAACTTTGTCTTAATAATTATAAAATCAAACAAAATGAAAAAGTTTTTAAGTGTTATCATGTTAAGTGCAACGTTGATTTCTTTTGCTCAAGATAAAGCAATAAAATATAACCAAGTTCCAAAAATGGGACAGCAATTTATCAACAAATATTTTGGTGTAAAACAAGTTGGTTCTGTGATGTTGGACGACGATTATTTTTCGAAAGAATATAAAGTGTATTTGGCAAATGGAACAAAAGTAGAATTTGATGGAGACGGAGCTTGGAAAGAAGTCGATGGAAAACGAAATGCTATTCCAACAGGATTTATTCCAGCTAAAATTTCGAATTATGTGAAAAGAAGTTTTCCGAATACTACAATAACAAAAATTGAAAGAGACCGAAAAGAAATTGAAGTGAAATTGAACAATGGACTTGAATTAAAATTTGATAAAAACGGAAATTTTAAGAAAATTGATGATTAATAAATAAAATAAAAAACTCCNNGGAGTTTTTTATTTTATTTATCTCGGCTTTCTAACATTGGTACAAATTTGAAATCTCCAAATTCGTAATGCTCAAATTGATCTTCTGATAATCTCATAATGACAATCATTCGTTGCGATTGTTCACCAACTGGAATCACCATTATTCCTCCAATATTCAATTGTTTTTTTAATTCTTCTGGAATTTCTGGCGCACCAGCCGTTACAATAATTTTATCAAAAGGAGCAAAAGAAGGTAAACCTTTGTAACCATCTCCATACGTTTGATAACGTGGCTCGAAATTGATTTTTTTCAACATGATTTTCGAGAAATCAAACAAATCTTTTTGTCTTTCAATCGTAAAAACTTCAACACCCAAAGCAACCAAAACAGCAGTTTGATAACCAGAACCAGTTCCGATTTCTAAGACTTTTTCATTAGGCTGAATGTCTAATAATTGTGTCTGAAAAGCAACTGTAAACGGATGCGAAATCGTTTGTCCAGCAGCAATCGGAAAAGCTTCGTCGCGATATGCGAATTCCGTAAATGCGCTGTCTAAAAATAAATGTCGTGGCACTAAATTAATAGCTTCCAATACGTTTTCATCTTCAATTCCTTTCGAGCGCAACAAATCAACCAACATTTTGCGTCGTCCTCTGTGTTTAAAATCGTCTACAGACATATTCCAAAATTTTTACAAAAATGCATTAAATACAACTTATTCTCATTAATTTTAACGGCAAAATCTACCAAATGTTAAAAGTAGGAGTGATCGGTGCTGGGCACCTTGGAAAAATCCATTTAAAGTTATTAAATCAATCGGAAAGATACGAATTAATTGGCTTCTTTGATTCTTTTGAAGAAAATGGAAAAAAAGTTGAAGCTGAATTTGGGTATAAATATTTTAGTTCGATGGACGAATTGATTGATGCTGTTGATGTTGTCGATATTGTGACACCAACGTTATCACATTATGAAGTGGCATTGAAAGTGATCGAAAAAAATAAACATTTTTTCATCGAAAAACCAGTTACGCATACCTTAGAAGAGGCAGATCATTTGTTGAAATTGACAAATGAAAAAGGTTTGAAAGCGCAAGTTGGACACGTAGAGCGTTTTAATCCTGCATTTACAGCGGCTGCACCTTTTATCGAAGAACCATTGTTTATTGAAACGCATCGTTTGGCAGAATTTAATCCGCGCGGTACAGATGTTCCTGTAGTTTTAGATTTGATGATTCATGATTTAGATGTGATTTTATCGATTGTAAAATCAGAAATTAAATCAATTCATTCGTCTGGAGTTTCGGTAATTAGTGATACACCTGATATTGCAAATGCTCGAATTGAGTTTGAAAATGGTTGTGTGGTGAATGTTTCGACAAGTAGAATGTCAATGAAAAATATGCGAAAAATGCGTGTTTTTCAACGAAATGCGTATATTTCAATTGATTTCTTGACGAAAAAGACTGAAATTATTAAAATGCACAAAGCGCCAGAAAATCCAAGTGAATTTGCGATGATTTTGGAAAACGATAAAGGAGATCGTAGAGAAATTTGTTTTGAACATCCAGAAATTTTACCAAATAATGCAATTTTGGATGAATTAGAAAGCTTTGCAGATTCTATTGTGAATAATTCACCAATTAAAGTTTCGTTACAAGATGGACGAAATGCATTGAAAGTTGCATTGGAGATTATTGCTTATTTTGAAAAAGAACAGCAAGTCATCAAAAATCAAACAATCGAGAAAGAATAAATCGATGTTAGATTTTAGAAGTTCGAATTTCGCTAAACGCATGAATATGATGTGATTTTGAAACAAGTTCAGAATGACGAAAATTTGTCAAGCTGAATTCATTTCAGCTTCTCATTCTGAAAAATCAAATTTCGCAAAACTCATTTCGAACTTCGAATCTCGAAAAAAAATAAATAATAAAAACAAACATACAAAAAGATGAAAAACATTACAGTTATTGGAGCTGGAACGATGGGGAATGGAATTGCTCACGTTTTCGCACAATCAGGATTTGCAGTGAATTTGGTTGACGTTTCTCAAGATAGTTTGGAGCGTGGATTGAAAACAATCGCTGGAAATTTGGAGCGTATGATCGCCAAAGAAAAAATTACGGAAGCTGACAAAACAGCAACTTTAAATAATATTACAACATTTACAGATACTGCGGAAGCGGTAAAAAATGCGGATTTAGTTGTAGAAGCTGCAACAGAAAATTTAGATTTGAAATTGAAAATCTTCAAACAAATTGATGAAGCTGCGCCAGCAAATGCAATTTTAGCGTCTAATACTTCTTCTATTTCGATTACAAAAATTGCGTCTGTTACAAGTCGTCCAAAACAAGTGATTGGAATGCATTTCATGAATCCAGTTCCGATGATGAAATTGGTTGAAATTATTCGTGGTTACGATACAACAGACGAAGTAACGAAAGCGATTATGGAAATGTCAGAAAAATTAGGAAAAGTTCCAGTTGAAGTGAATGATTATCCAGGTTTTATCGCCAATCGTATTTTAATGCCAATGATTAACGAAGCAATTTATTCTTTATATGAAGGAGTTGCGGGCGTGAAAGAAATTGACGAAGTAATGAAATTAGGTATGGCTCATCCAATGGGACCATTACAATTAGCAGATTTTATCGGTTTAGACGTTTGTTTATCAATCTTAGAAGTGTTGTACGATGGTTTCAAAAATCCTAAATATGCACCTTGTCCATTGTTAGTTAACATGGTAACTGCTGGTAAAAAAGGAGTAAAATCTGGAGAAGGATTCTATGATTATTCAGAATCTAAAAAAGCAGAAAAATTAGCTGCTCAGTTTGCGAAGTAGTTTATCTTACACAAAATAGTCAAAACAAAAAGCGTTACTTTTCGGGTAACGCTTTTTTTTATTTTGATTACTTAATTGCAGCTAAAGCATGTGTGTAATCTGGTTCTTGTCCAATTTCAGGAACTTGTTCTGCATAAGCAACTTCTCCATTTGGATTAATTACTACAACTGCGCGAGATAATAATCCATTTAATGGTCCATCAACCATTTTAACACCATAAGCATTTGCGAATTCTTCATTTTTGAAATCAGATAAAGTGACTACATTATCCAAACCTTCGGCAGCACAAAAACGAGATAAAGCGAAAGGTAAATCTTTCGAAATACATAACACAACTGTATTTGCAGCAGAAGAAACTTCTTTGTTAAAAGTTCGTACAGATTGCGCACAAACACCAGTGTCAACACTTGGAAAAATATTTAAAACAACATTTTTTCCAGCATAATCAGCCAATGTTTTGTCGCTTAAATCTCCTGCTGTTAAAGCAAAAATCGGCGCTTTTTCACCAATTATAGGTAAATCTCCGCCTGTATGAATAGGATTTCCTTTGAATGTAATTTCAGCCATAATTTTTTATTTTATTCTTAGATTTTTAATGATTAAAAGTAACAAAATTCTACGGAGAAAAAAGTATCTTCGCAATAATAAATTGTTACATTACAAATAACACACAAATATTATGCAACTTTCAAAGCGTTTACAGAATTTGAAACCATCTGCAACTATTGCAATGTCTGCGAAAGCAAGAGAATTAAAATCACAAGGAATCGATGTGATTAGTTTAAGTATTGGAGAACCAGATTTCAATACACCAGATTTTATCAAGGAGGCAGCTAAAAAAGCTATCGACGAAAATTATTCAGGATATCCTCCAATTGCAGGGTATGCAGATTTGAAGGAAACAATTTGTAAGAAGTTTAAACGTGATAACAATATTGAATATACAGCAAATCAAGTTGTTGTTTCTACTGGAGCAAAACAATCTATTTATAATGTTTTACAAGCAATTGTAGACGAAGGAACTGAAGTAATTATTCCAACACCTTATTGGGTTTCTTATTCAGATATCGTAGAATTATCAGGAGGAACGCCAGTTTTTGTGGAAGGAACTTTAGAAGCTGATTTCAAAATTACACCAGCACAGTTAGAAGCTGCAATTACAGATAAAACTCGTGCTATTATTTATTCATCTCCTTGTAATCCGTCAGGATCAGTTTACACAAGAGAAGAATTGAAAGGTTTGGCTGAGGTTTTAGCAAAATATCCAGATGTGATTATTATTTCGGACGAAATTTATGAGCACATTGTTTACGGAGAAAAAAATGTTTCGATTGCATCTTTCCCAGAAGTTTATAATCAAACAGTAACTGTAAATGGTTTAGCAAAAGCTTTCGCAATGACAGGTTGGAGAATTGGTTTCATTGGAGCGCCAGCTTGGTTAGCAAAAGCATGCGAAACGTTACAAGGACAAGTGACTTCGGGAGCAACGTCTATCGCTCAACGTGCTGCAATTACGGCTTTAGAAGCAGATCCAAGTTCTGTTCAATACATGGTTGATGCGTTTGCAGAACGTCGTGAATTGATGTTAGGTTGGGCAAGAGAAATTCCAACGTTCAAAGTAAACGAACCAAAAGGAGCTTTCTATTTATTTCCAGATGTTACGGCAACTTTCGGAAATACATACAATGGCGTTACAATTAACAATGCAGATGATTTAGCTTTATATTTATTAGAGCATGCACAAGTTGCAGTTGTTTCTGGTTCGGCTTTCGGGTCTAAAAATTGTATTCGTATCTCGTATGCGGCGTCTGTAGAAGAGTTGAAAGAAGCAATGACACGTATCAAAAATGCTTTAGCGTAAGTAGAAAAATAGATAAAATATCAAAATCCTCAAGTTTTACTTGAGGATTTTTTTGTGGATGATATTTTCTTAAAAAAAATGTGATTTTAATTTTAATGAAATTCAATTGATTAGCCTATTTAAGCGACTTTTTATTGAAAATATTTCAAAAAAGATTTGTTTTAATCGAAAATAACCTCTTATATTTGCACCACTAAAAACAAGGCGAGGTAGCTCAGATGGTTAGAGCGCAGGATTCATAACCCTGAGGTCGGCAGTTCGATTCTGCTCTTCGCTACAACTTCAAAAGACAAATTCATTATTGAATTTGTCTTTTTTATTATCAATAAATATTATTAGACTTCTGATGATAATCATCGATTAATCCTTTCAAATTCATTAAATTTGCATTCAATTTAGTAACGTTCTAAATAAAATTCAAAAAAATGATTCAAACAGATATAGTTATAATCGGAGCTGGACCAACTGGTCTTTTTGCCGTTTTCGAAGCAGGTTTATTAAAAATGAGATGTCATATTATTGATGCACTTCCTCAACCTGGAGGACAATTGACAGAATTGTATCCAAAAAAACCAATTTTTGATATTCCTGGTTATCCTTCTGTTGGTGCAGGTGAATTGATTGATAATTTGATGGAGCAAATCAAACAATTTGAGCCAGGTTTTACATTGAACGAACAAGCTGCAACAATCGATAAGCAAGAAGACGGAACTTTTATTGTAACAACTAATAAAGGAACGCAAGTGCAAGGAAAAGCAGTTGCGATTGCAGGTGGTCTTGGATCTTTTGAACCTCGTAAACCAATTATCGAAAACATCGAAGCATACGAAGAAAATGGAGTGGAGTATTTTGTAAAAAATCCTGAATTGTTCCGTGATAAAAAAATCGTAATTGCTGGTGGTGGTGATTCTGCTTTGGATTGGTCTATTTTCTTGGCTGATGTTGCTGCCGAAGTTACGTTGGTACACAGAAGAAATGAATTCCGTGGAGCCTTAGATTCTGTTGATAAAGTAATTGAATTGAAAAAAGCAGGAAAAATTAATTTGGTTACTCCAGCTGAAATTACTGGAATCAAAGGTGAAGGAAAAGTGGAAAGTTTGGTAATTGAAAAAGAAGGTGAAACTTTTGAACTTGAAACAGATTATTTTATTCCATTGTTTGGTCTTTCTCCAAAACTAGGTCCTATTGCAAATTGGGGATTGGAGATTGAGAAAAATGCAATCAAGGTAAATAATGCGTTAGATTATCAAACAAATATCGAAGGAATTTACGCGATTGGTGATGTAAATACTTATCCAGGAAAATTGAAGTTGATTTTATGTGGTTTCCATGAAGCAACGCTAATGTGTCAGTCTGTTTACAATAGAATGAATCCTGGGAAAAAATTTGTCTTGAAATACACAACAGTTTCTGGTGTTGATGGTTTCGACGGGACAAGAAAAGAAGCCGAAAAAGCGGTTGTCAAAGCTATTGACTAATTTTAACAAAATAAATAGAAATATTTTTTAAATCTTTTACGTTTTGCGTAAAAGGTTTTTTTTATTCACATTCACAAGGTTCTCTACTTCGTCTTTTGGCTTCATTGTCCCAAAAAGGATAAAATTTTAATCCAAAATAAAAGTTCGCAGAAGTTAATTTTTTCTGTTTAAAAACGATTGGAATTGCATTATCACTGCCCAAAATTAGAGGGCCAATTCTTACATACCCACCAAATGTTATATTTTCAAAATCATAGATAGAAAGGGAAGGTCCAATTCCAAATCCATTTTTTTGGATAGTATAAGAAGTTTGTAGCACATTGATACGTTTCAAACTATTTTCAAAAACTGGAATTCGTTGCATCAAATTGAAATTTAAGTAATGATTTTCAATAATTTTTTTACTCAGATTAAGATGTAAACTCGTTGGTAAACCGATCGAAAAATTATTTCCCGTTTTAGATTTTGTTTCATCACCATAAACTTCTTTGCTCAAAAGTCCTAAATATTGATCAACACTTTCAAATTCAACTCCATCTAATTTTGGATTATTACGAATTTGAACTCTTTGCGAGGGATTGTAGAAATGATGGTTATCGCCTCTGAATTTTACTAATCCAACATCTAATAAATTTGCCGAAAATTTGAAATCATATAATTCATCATTCGCTCTTCTGTTCACAAAAGAAATTCCTAAATCTATTCCAACTCCATTTCCTCTATTTCGTAAAACATATTTATCTCGATCAAAATCATAATTGGTAGAATATCCTGCTTTTATATCATAATTTGACGCATAAATATTTGCATCAGGATTGTCGATTGTACTTGTTATAGTTGGTTCAGCTTCTAATTTTATCGCGTTTTTACTTTTGATATACGCGCCATCTAAACCCAAAAGATATTTAATATTTGCCCCAATAATAACTTCAGAAGTATTAGTTGTATACAAATTTGTCGAAACATTTAAGCCTAATTCAGCCCAATTCATTGCATTTGTCTTTGTAGGTTCAAACTCATAATTTTTTGGTTCTATTTCATTCTGATTACTAAAACGAAAATAATTATCTAAATCTTTAATAGAACCTTGTGTACGAAGTCGGGTGAAAATTCCAAGACGATAAGTTTGATTATTAATTTTCTTTTTAAAAGAAACGGAAGGTCCCAGAAAATCATTTTCCAAATGATAAGAAATCGTATTTCTAGTTGCGAAATCTAAAATATTAGAATGCGTTTCTCCTCTTATTCCAGCTTTTATATTTGCTGATTTTGTTTCACCTTTTATTAAACCTAATACGTTTTGATCGGATACGTAAGCGTAATCATTTCTGAATAAAATATCCTCAGAAATAATATTAATATCCCATTTATTCGGGTTAAAATATGAAGTTGTCGGAGAAAAAACACTACCGTTAATCCCGCTATATTGATCATTACTAAAAGATAAAATATTTTGTCCAAACGTAAATCCTGAACAAAAAATAACGGTTAATAGAAGTTTTTTCAAATGATAAAATTTTTATTATAAATAAGAAAAATCAATTGAAATAAATTACGGTTTTACGTACAGCTCAAAAAAAAGAGTTTCAATTTGAAACCCTTCTTTATAAAATTAAATTTTAATCACCATCAATTAATCTTCCTAAACCTCCTAAAATAGAACCTTCACCTTGTGAAGAACCGCCTGCAGAAGGTGCATGTGCAATAATACGATCAGCCAATCGGCTAAAAGGTAAAGATTGTATATATACAACACCAGGACCTCTTAATGTAGCAAAGAAAACACCTTCTCCTCCGAAAAATGTATTTTTAATTCCGCCTATAAATTCGATATCGTAATGAACAGATTGTTCGAAACCAACAATGCAACCTGTATCAACTTTCAGAACTTCGCCAGCTTGTAAAACACGACGATGTAATGTTCCACCAGCATGAATGAAAGCCATTCCGTCGCCTTCTAATTTTTGCATAATGAAACCTTCTCCTCCAAAAAGTCCAGTTCCTAATTTTCGATTAAATTCAATTCCAACCGAAACTCCTTTTGCAGCACAAAGAAAAGCATCTTTCTGGCAAATAAATTTTCCGTTCACTTCTGGTAAATCTATCGGAACAATTTTTCCTGGATATGGTGCAGCAAAAGACGCTTTCTTTTTTCCTTGTCCGTAATTTGTGTACGAAGTCATAAACAAACCTTCACCTGTTAACATTCGTTTTCCGGCATTTAATAATTTTCCGAAAATTCCACCACTTTGTTGAGAACCATCGCCAAAAATTGTTTCCATTTTTACACCATCATCCATCATCATAAAACTACCTGCTTCTGCTACAACAGTTTCTTGTGGATCTAATTCAATTTCGACAAATTGCATTTCTTCACCGTAAATTTTATAATCTATTTCGTGTGAATTCATTTTTTTAATTTTACTAATTATTCGACAAAATTCGTAATTCGTAACAGTTCTTATTTAAAATTAGTATTAAATATGAACCAATGAGGTATATTCTTTTTTTGAAAGTAAACAATCCGTATTTTTGTTTAACTTGAAAAAGTATTATGGCAGATATTAAAATTACAATTATAGATAGAGAAGGTGTTTCGCACGAAGTTGACGCGCCTACTGATATGAATATGAATATCATGGAGCTTGTGCGCGCCTACGAATTAGCACCAGAAGGAACCATTGGTATTTGTGGTGGAATGGCGATGTGTGCTTCTTGTCAATGTTATGTCTTAACACCAGAAATTCAATTACCAGAAATGACGCCTGATGAAGATGCAATGTTAGCAGAGGCATTTAATGTGAAAGATAATTCACGTTTAGGTTGTCAGTTACATCT
Source organism: Empedobacter sp. UBA1574 (assembly GCF_002322895.1). Classification (NCBI taxonomy): domain Bacteria; kingdom Pseudomonadati; phylum Bacteroidota; class Flavobacteriia; order Flavobacteriales; family Weeksellaceae; genus Empedobacter; species Empedobacter sp. UBA1574. The sequence goes on from NZ_DCOI01000020.1 coordinate 52,461, forward strand.
TTCGAATGAAATGGATGGATTAGTTGTTGAATTAGCACCAGAATATTAAATTTTAGTTTTACGTGGTACGTTATAAGTTCTACGTTACAATTTTGTTATTATCGTTTAGCGTAAAACGTTTGGCGTAATACTTAAAACTTATTAAATGAATCAATTAGATAAAAGACTTTTTTTGTTAGATGCTTATGCCTTAATTTTTAGAGGGTATTATGCATTTATCAAAAATCCACGAATCAACTCAAAAGGTTTCAATACATCGGCAATTATGGGATTTACGAATTCCTTGTTCGATGTCATTCGACGTGAACAACCAACGCATTTGGCGGTTGTTTTTGATGTTGGTCAAGCAACAGTTCGTACGGTAGATTATCCTGAATATAAAGCAAATCGTGATGAAACGCCAGAAGCCATTCGTCAAGGCGTTCCGTATATTCAAGATATTTTACGAGCGTTAAAAATTCCAGTACTTTTCGCCGAAGGTTACGAAGCAGATGATGTGATCGGAACATTAGCACAGAAAGCAGAGAAAGCTGGTTATACAACTTATATGGTGACACCCGATAAGGATTTTGCGCAATTGGTAACGGAAAAAATTAAAATGTATCGTCCTGCTGCAAATGGAAAAGGTGTTGAGATTTGGGGAATTGAAGAAGTAAAAGAAAAATTTGAAATCGACGATCCAATTCAAGTTATCGATTACCTTGGAATGATGGGTGATGCTGTGGATAATATTCCAGGTTTACCAGGTGTTGGAGCAAAAACGGCAAGTAAATATTTGAAAGAATTTGGATCATTGGAAAACCTTTTAGCGAATACAGATAAGCTGAAAGGGAAAGCTAAAGAAAAGATTGAAGAGAATAAAGAGCTTGGAATTCTTTCGAAGAAATTAGCAACGATTATTACAGATGTTCCTGTAGAATTTGATGAAGAAGATTTAACGGTTTGCCCGCCAGATATAGAAAAAGTTACTGAACTTTTCACGGAGTTAGAATTCCGTCGTATGTTAGAAACGGTTTACAGAATTTATGGTTTGGATGTTTCGGGAATTATCAAAGAAGCGCAAGAAGAAATTTCTGCGGCAAGTCAGATTTCTTCGAATCAAGTGCAAATGGCTCAACAATCATTGTTCGATTTTACGTCTGATGAAGAAATCGTTCCACAAAATTCAGCTTTTACAGATATTTCAACAACCAATCATTTGTATCAATTAATCGATACGAAAAAAGGAAGAGAATTATTGTTGAGAAATATTCTGAAACAAAAAGAAGTGACTTTCGATACAGAAACAACTTCTTTGGATGCGTTAGAAGCAGAATTGGTCGGGATTTCGTTTTCTTGGGAAAAAGGAAAAGGTTATTATGTGCCTTTTTCAACAGATTTTGAAGAAACAAAAGCAATTATCAACGAATTTAAACCATTTTTTGAAGATGAATCAATTTCGAAAATTGGTCAAAATCTAAAATATGATATTAAAGTTTTAAACAAATATGACATTGTTGTTTTAGGTCAAAATTTTGATACGATGATTGCGCATTATTTGATTAATCCAGATATGCATCACAATATGGAAGTGTTGTCAGAAACATATTTGAGTTATCAACCAGTTTCACTCGAAAGTTTGATTGGAAAAAAAGGAAAGAATCAAAAGAATTTCCGTGATGTTCCGTTGATGGAGCAAACCGAATATGGAGTAGAAGATTCTGATATTACAAATCAGTTGAAAAATCTTTTCGAACCAGAATTAATCAAATCAAATACACACAAATTATTCACTGATCTTGAAATGCCATTGATGCAAGTTTTGGCTGATATGGAATTGGAAGGTGTTAATTTGGATGTTCCGTTCTTGAAAGAACTTTCGGTAAAACACGAAGCGAAATTAAGAGAATTAGAAGCAAAAATTCAGGAAGATGCTGGAGAAGAATTCAATCTTAATTCGCCAAAACAATTGGGAGAAATCTTGTTTGATAAATTACAATTAGATCCAAAAGCGAAGAAAACTAAAACTGGTCAGTATGCAACAGGAGAAGAAATTTTATCAAAACTGAAAGATAAGCATCCAATTATCAATGATATTTTAGAGTACCGTCAATTACAAAAATTAAAATCGACTTATATTGATGCGTTGCCAGAATTGGTGAATCCAAAAACTGGTCGCGTGCATACAACATACGCGCAAACGGTTGCTGCAACGGGACGTTTGTCTTCTGTAAATCCGAATTTACAAAACATTCCGATTCGTTCAGAAGAAGGTCAGCAAATTCGTAAAGCCTTTGTTGCGCGAGATGAAAATCATGTGATTATTTCTGCCGATTATTCGCAAATTGAATTGCGTTTGATTGCACAAATGTCACAAGATCCTGCAATGGTAGAAGCTTTCAAACATGGAGAAGATATTCACGCTTCTACTGCCGCAAAAGTTTTCAATGTAGATTTAGATGAGGTGACGCGTGAACAACGTAGTCAAGCGAAAACGGTAAACTTCGGAATTATTTATGGTGTTTCGGCTTTTGGTTTAGCAGATCAAGCAAATATTTCTCGTAAAGAAGCCAAAGCATTGATTGATGCGTATTATGAAACTTATCCAACGTTGAAAGCGTATATCGAAAAACAAGTTGAGGTAGCTCGTGACCAAGGTTTTGTAGAAACGTTAATGGGTCGTCGCCGTTATTTGAAAGATATCAATTCGAGAAATGCTGTGGTGCGTTCGCATGCTGAGCGAAATGCTGTAAATGCGCCAATACAGGGTACTGCGGCGGATATCGTGAAAATGGCAATGATTCAAATTCAGAAAGAATTGAAGAAAAATTATAAAACCAAAATGATTTTACAAGTGCATGATGAGTTAATTTTTGATGCACCCAAAGATGAGTTTGAAAAAGTTTCTGAATTAATCAAATCGACTATGGAAGCTGCAATGCAAATGGATGTTCCGTTGATTGCAGAAGTCGGAGTAGGAGCGAATTGGTTAGAAGCTCATTAGAAAAATATTATTTACAATAATTACAAAGCGTTACTTTTTAGTAGCGTTTTTTTTTGTTAAAATATCTACAAAATATTCTGATTAACAAATTCTTAACGAGATTAAAATATATCTTTAATTCATTATTGATTTTAAATTATATGAAAAAACTATTTTACTTATTTACATTGTTTACGATTTGTTTAAATGCTCAAATTATAAATCTAAAAATATTAGACCTTTCGGATAATTTACCACTTTATGATGCAGATGTATATTTCAAAAATTCGACTAAGAATTTTGTATCAGACATGAAAGGAAAAGTTGTGGTTGATTTAAACAATGTTTCGCAAACAGATGAGTTAATCGTTTCGAAAAAAGATTATCAAGATGCAATAATCAACGTATCGGAATTAAAATCTGAAATGATAATCAAACTCGAAAGAGTATCCGAAATCGAGTTAAAAGAAGCTTTTGTAACAAACTTGAAAGCCGAAGATGTTCTACAGAAAGTTTATGATAATTATGATAAAAACTTTAATATTGAACAATATTATTTCTTAGTTAATTTTCAACAAGATTTGTTATTTAATAATAATGAACGGGATTTTATTGATGCAGATTTACAGTTTAAATTTAAACGAGGAGATTTGAAAATTAAATCAAAAGGAATTATAAACAACGAAATAAAAAGTGGACGAGAACCAAATTCAAATATTCGTTTGATTTATTATTTGGAGAGTATTTATTTGAAAGAAAAATATATTAAGCAATTTGTATACTTATTAAAGGAAAAGAAATATGAAGAATCTAATTTATCATTAACAAAATATGGAGATAGTTTTGTTTATGAAGTTACAATAAAAACAAAATCAAGAGATGTATTTCTGACAATTGATAAAGATACATTTGCTGTTGTTGAGTTTTATTGGGAAACGACTATTCCGGAAACTAAATATTCAGAAAATGAATTTTTAAGAGAAGCAAAAGTTGTTTATAAATATCGTCCTCATAACGGGAATTGGGTGTTGAAAGAAACGTCTGCAATTTGGAACACTACTTATGAAAAAGATGATGAAAAAACAGATTTAGATATGAATTTTAGTATAATCGTAAATGATTATAACACGCAATCTTTTTCAGAGTTCAACAAATCGGTGAACGAAAAGATGGATATTAGAAAAAGTTTTAAATAAAATAAAAACCCAATAAATAAAAATATAATTGTCGCAATTACCTCGTTTTTAGGAATTAATCTGTCAGCACAAACGCAAAAAGAAAGCATACGAGCAACTTACAAAGCCGAATTTATTTTTGATTATGAACAATCGAAGGATATGTTTTCAAAGAATTTGCAACCAGCTTTCAAAATGGCTATAGATAGAGGAGTTTTTGTCGATTTTATATTAGAAAGTAATAAAAATTTATCTGTTTTTCGAGCAGATACAAAAGTGAATAACGCACAACATGAAGCGGATATGGTTGTACAAGAGATTTTGAAATCGGAACAAAATCCTTTGTATAAAGATTTTTCTAAAAATGAATATTATAAACAGTTTGATATTAATGTAAAAACGTATTTGGTTAAAGAAAATATACCTAATTTTAATTGGAAATTAACGAAAGAAAAAGCTGTGATTAATGGTTATAATGTCGTAAAAGCGATTGATCAAGATCGAGATGGAAATGAATTTACGGCTTGGTATTCGCCTGAAATAAGATATAAAGATGGACCTTATTATTTTTCGAATTTACCGGGGTTGATTTTACAAGCAGAAATTATTTCGCCTTATTTTACAGTGATTTTTAAGATTAATCAACTTGAAATTTTGAAAGAAAATCTTAAAATTAATTTACCTACAAGAGGAAAAGTAATGACGTTAAGAGAAATGCAAAACGATATGAATGCATCGTAAACATCGAATGAAGGAGTTGAAAAATAGTCAAAATAAAAGCNNGCTTTTATTTTGACTATTTTTAAATGAATTATACCGCTGGTTTGCGAACAACTGGTAAAATTTCACCTTTTTCTAAACAATATTTTAGTACATCTTCCGAAGGAATTTGTTTGGTGTAATCTGCTTTTTCTACAATAAATCCTACATCTTCCAAACGTTTGTAATAATCTAAACCATAAACACGAACGTGATCATATTGTCCAAATTTTTCTTTACGTTCTTCTTTTGTTGTAACCGTTGGATCTTCGTACGTTACATCACGTTGATACGAAATTGGAACTTGCAGAATTCCCCAACCTCCTGGTTTCATGACACGAAATAATTCGCTCATCGCTTTGTGATCGTCAGGAATATGTTCCAAAACGTGATTACAAAAAATGATATCAAATGTATCATCACCAAAAGGTAAATCGCAGATATCTGCTTTTACATCTGCCAAAGGCGATTCTATATCACTTGTGATGTATTCTAAATTCTTCATCGCACGAAAACGCTTGATAAAAGATTGCTCTGGAGCAATGTGCAAAACTTTAGCTTTTTCAGTAAAGAAAGACGTTTCATTTTTTAGGTACAACCACATCAAGCGATGTCTTTCTAATGAAAAAGTTCCGGGTGAAAGTACATTATCACGCTGTTTTTCGTAACCATAAGGCAACAAACTATAATAACCTTGTCCATCAATTGGGTCTACGAAGCGATTTCCTTTCATAAACCAAACTAAAACAGGACGAATAATATAACTACCTTGTATTAATAAAGGACGAGGTAGAATATTCATGATTTTTTTTAAAAGCTTTTTCACAAAAGTTTTCTTAAGGTTTGAATAAAAATGGTTTTTCTTCGTCAGATACGATTCCTAAAGCATCGTAAATAAACTGATAAGTTGACAATAATTTTGGTTCGCCATCCACTACACAAACATCGTGTTCGAAGTGAGCCGAATATTTATCATCGCGCGTTGTAACCGTCCAACCATCTGGATGAAAGAAGACTTTTTCAGTTCCCATATTTACCATTGGTTCGATGGCTAACACCATTCCTTCTTCAATTTTTTTACCAGATCCACGACGTCCATAATTCGGAACTTGTGGTTCTTCGTGCATTTTACGACCTAATCCGTGTCCAACTAATTCACGAACGATTCCGTAACCTTCTTTTTCACAATATTGTTGAATTGCAAAACCGATATCACCTACGCGATTACCTTTTTTCATTTGTTCTATTCCTTTGAACATAGATTCTTTTGTAATGCGTAATAATTTTTCAGTTTCAGCATCTACTTCACCAACTGCAAATGTATAAGCGTGATCTCCGTAAAAATCATTCATATAAACACCACAATCTACCGAAACAATATCTCCTTCGTTAAGTGGTTCATCGTTTGGAATTCCATGAACAACTTGTTGATTTGGAGAAATACAAAGGTTTTTAGGGAAATCGTACATTCCTAAAAATGCAGGATATCCACCATTGTCGCGAATAAATTCGCCTCCTAATTTATCTAAATGATTGGTTGTAACACCAGGCACTACTTCTTTGGCTAACATACCCAAGGTTTTTGAAACCAATTGAGCGCTTAGGTACATTAGTTCTAATTCTTCTTTACTTTTTAAATGTATCATAATCCGAAAAATCCTCTTTTCTTTTTCTTCTCAGGAGCTTTTTGCCCGTTTGCGTGAACACTTAATTCAATCTTTTTTGTAATGATTTGATAAACGTCACTCCAACCTGGGAAACCTCCTAAATTTCTATCGTCGATAAAGATATCGGCATTTATTTTTCGACTTTGCGTATTTTTATCAAAATCCTCTCCGTCAAAACTATTGTTGATGGCATAAAACTCTATACCATTTTGTTTGCAAAACTCAACAGCTTCGTCTAAATATTTACCACTACGATAAGTCCATAAAGTAAGGCGATATCCGTCGTTTTGTAATTGTTTCAATGTTTCGAAAGCGAAGATTTTAGCTTTTCCAATTTCTGGATATTTATCATCTACCACAGTTCCATCAAAGTCAACAGCAATAATTTTATTAATCATGTTTGTAAGTATTTAAAGTTATTTAGGTTATTTTTTTTGAACAATAATGTTTCCAGTCATTTCAGTTGGAATTTCAATTCCCATCAAAGTTAAGATAGTTGGTGCAATATCTCCAAGTTTACCATGCTCAACATTCCATTCGATATTTTTCTGAGCCAAAATAAATGGAACAGGATTCGTTGTATGTTGCGTATTCGGTGATCCATCTTCGTTCATCATAAAATCTGAATTTCCGTGATCAGCCAAAATCACCACATTGTAACCATGTTCTAAAGCTGCATTTACAATTTTCTCCGCACAAGAATCTACTACTTCAGCAGCTTTTATTGCCGCAGACATAACACCTGTATGTCCAACCATATCTGTATTAGCGAAGTTAAGACAAATGAAATCCGCTGATTCTTTTTCGATTTCTGGTACAATTGCATTTGTAATATCATATGCAGCCATTTCTGGTTTCAAATCGTAAGTAGCAACATCTCTTGGCGAAGCACATAAAACACGAGATTCACCAACGAAAGGTTCTTCGCGACCACCATTGAAGAAAAATGTTACGTGTGGATATTTTTCAGTTTCAGCAATACGAATTTGCTTACGACCAGCATTAGAAATAACTTCTCCTAACGTATTTACAATATTTTTCTCATCAAAAATTACCGCAACTCCAGTATATGTAGCATCATATTCTGTAAGAGTGATATATTTTAGATTTAATTTATGCATTCCAAATTCTGGAAAATCATGTTGCGTTAAAACTTCTGTGATTTCACGTCCACGATCAGTTCTAAAATTGAAACAAATCACTACATCATCATTCTCGATTTTAGCTTTTGGTTGACCATTTCCATCCGTTACAATAATCGGTTTGATGAATTCATCTGTTACGCCTTCATTATAAGATGCACGAATTGCTTCTAATGGATTTGTTGTTGTTTTACCAACTGTATTTACCATTGCATCGAATGCTAATTTCACACGTTCCCAACGTTTATCACGATCCATTGCATAATAACGACCAGTAATCGAAGCGATTTCTCCTGTTGATTTTGTCATGTGATTCATCAATTCTGTGATAAATCCTTCGCCAGATTTTGGATCGGTGTCACGACCATCTGTGAAAGCATGTACAAAAACATTTTGTTGTAAACCTGATTGATTTGCTGCATCTAACAAACCTTTCAAATGATTGATATGTGAGTGTACACCACCATCAGAAACTAAACCAATGAAATGTACTTTTTTGTTATACTCTAAAGCATATTGAAAAGCATCTTTTAAGATAGGTTCGTTTTGTAACGTTCCGTTTTCAACCGCCATATTGATTCGAACTAAGTTTTGGAAAACTACGCGTCCAGCACCCAAATTCATATGTCCAACTTCCGAATTCCCCATTTGTCCTTCTGGTAAACCAACGGCTAAACCAAACGTATCCAACGTAGAATGTGGAAATTTCTCGAAACAGCTATCTACAAAAGGTGTATTTGCTTGCGCGATTGCAGAAACAGCAGGGTTTGGTCCAATTCCCCATCCGTCCAAAATCATTAATATTGCTTTATTGTTCATTTTTCTTGTAATAATTAAGCCCAAAGATAAGCATTCCTTGGGCTGAAAGTTTATTTTTTGTATGGTTTAATTTGCGACTTCACTGATGAATTTGATACGCATTAAACGTAATTCTTCTTCATCATAATCGTCACCAAATTCATCTAATAATGATGACATTGAGTCAGAATCTGCGTCCATCAAGAATTCATAAATTTCCTCTTGTTGATCTTCGTCCAAAACTTCGTCAATATAATAATTGATATTTAATTTTGTTCCTTGATAAACGATACTTTCCATTTCTGAAAGTAAATCGCTCATCGTCATATTTTTTGCTTCCGCAACATCTTCAAGATTTAACTTTCTGTCTGTCGATTGAATGATATAAACTTTGTGACTCGATTTGTCAGCAACTTGTTTAATCACCATATCTTCAGGTCGAATAACGTCGTTGTCTTTAACATATTGCGCAATAAAATCTACAAATTCTTTTCCGAATTTCTGAGCTTTCCCTTCTCCAACACCAAACACATTTGTTAACTCCTTAACTGTTGTTGGATATTGCATTGTCATATCATCTAAACTCGAATCTTGGAAAACTGCAAAAGGTGGAATTTGATGTTTTTTAGAGATTTTTTTACGTAAATCTTTCAATTGTTTCAATAAAACATCATCAAAAGCAATAGGTGCAGAAGATGTTTCTTCTTTTTCAAAGCTACCTTCTGATAATAATTTTTTGAAATCAATATCTTCGGCAATTTCAAAAGAAGTTGGCTTACTAATGAAATCTTTTCCAGATTTGGTAATTTTTAAAATACCATATGATTCGATTTCTTTCTCTAATAAATTACGTACAATTAATTGGCGTAAAATAGATTTCCAATAATAATCTTCTTTTGCTTTTCCAATTCCGAAGAAATCTTCAGAGCTCAAATTATATGATTTTGTAATAGAAGTTTCTTTACCAACTATAACATTTACAACATCATTTAATTTTAATTTTTGATTTGTTTTCTGAACAACATCTAATGCAATTACTGCATCATCTTTTGCTTCAATCATTTTTTTAGGATTGCGCATATTGTCGTCCATATTTGCCCCTTCGCCGTTTTTGTCGTCGAATTCTTCTCCAAAATAATGTAACAAAAATTTACGACGCGACATCGAAGTTTCGGCATATGCTACAACCTCAGAAAGTAATTGCATTCCAACTTCGCGTTCTGCAACAGGTTTACTTGCTAAGAATTTTTCTAACTTTTCGATATCTTTATAATCATAGAAAGCAATACAAACACCTTCACCACCATCGCGACCTGCACGACCAGTTTCTTGGTAATAACTTTCTAACGATTTTGGCATATCGTAATGCATCACAAAACGTACATCTGGCTTGTCAATTCCCATTCCGAAAGCAATTGTAGCGACAACGACACTTGCATCTTCCATCAAAAACATATCTTGATGTTTGCTACGTGTTTTGGCGTCTAAACCTGCATGGTAAGGAATGGCATTGATTCCGTTTACTTGTAAAAGTTGCGTAATTTCTTCAACTTTTTTACGACTCAAGCAATAAATGACACCAGATTTACCATCGTTTTGTTTGATAAATTTGATGATTTGTTTGTCTTGATCAACCTTTGGGCGGATTTCGTAAAATAAATTCATACGATTAAAAGAATCTTTAAAAACTTTAGCGCTTTGCATTCCCAAAGTTTTCTGAATATCTTCTTGTACTTTTGGTGTTGCTGTTGCAGTTAAAGCAATAATTGGCGCATCACCAATTTTGTTGATAATCGCTTTTAGATTACGATATTCTGGTCGAAAATCGTGTCCCCATTCAGAAATACAGTGCGCTTCATCAATAGCAAAAAAAGAAATTTTTACCGATTTAAAGAAATCGATGTATTCTTCTTTTGTCAAAGATTCGGGTGCAACGTACAACATTTTAGTTACTCCATCTTTAATATCTGTCATAACTGTTTTCGTTTCTGACTTGTTTAAAGATGAGTTTAATACGTGGGCAATTCCATCATTTTCAGAAATTCCACGTATAGCGTCTACTTGATTCTTCATCAGCGCGATTAAAGGGGACACAATAATCGCGACTCCATCTGACATTAATGCCGGTAATTGATAACATAAAGACTTACCTCCTCCAGTTGGCATCAAAACAAATACATCTTCTTTATTTAGTAAGCTTGTAATGATTTCGTGCTGCTGTCCTTTAAATTGGTCGAAACCAAAATATTTTTTTAGGTAAGATGTTAAGTTTTTCGAAGTGGCTTCCATCTACACAAAAGACTAAAATTAATATTATAAATTAAATAGTTCCTATATTTGATAACTCTTAAATATACACATAAATTTTATATGATTTATATATAATTGAGTGTAAATAAAAAAGGAGAGTAAAAGTACGAAAAATTTTAAAAATAGACAATAGAAATTTTATTGTGGAAAATTCAGAATTAATACAAATAGCGCAAGGGGTATTTCGAGAAGAAATTCAAGCGCTGGAAGCAATAGCTTCTCGTATTAGCGAGTCTTTTGTTGATGCGGTAAATGCGATATATAACACGAAAGGAAAGTTGGTAGTTGTTGGAGTAGGAAAGAGTGCACACATTGCAAATAAAATTGTAGCAACCTTAAATTCTACCGGAACTCCAAGTCAATTTTTACATGCGACGGAAGCTATTCATGGCGATTTGGGTCTTGTACGACCAGAAGATGTGGTGATTTGTATTTCGAAAAGTGGAAATACGCCAGAGATTACATATTTGGCTCCGATTCTTAAACAATATGCATCAGTTTTGATTGGTTTAACATCAAATTTGAAATCAGAATTAGCAAAAAATTCAGACATTGTTTTGGATGTTAATATTGATAAAGAAGCTTGTCCCGTAAATTTGGCACCAACAACTTCTACAACGGCTCAATTGGTAATGGGTGATGCATTGGCGGTAGCTTTGATGAAATTGAGAGCGTTTACACAAAACGATTTTGCAAAATATCATCCAGGTGGAGCTTTAGGAAAACGATTATTGTGGACAGTAGAAAATATTGTTGATCCAGAAAGAAAACCTTCTGTGCATCCAGATTCTTCGATTACAGAAGTCATTAATTCATTAACATCAGGTCGTCATGGAATTACAGTTGTGATTGATAATGATAAAATTGTTGGTGTGATAACAGATGGAGATTTGCGCCGAATGTTATTAAATAATGAAACTTTTGCACATTTAACTGCGAAAGATATTGCTTCAATGAATCCGAAAACAATCAAAAAAGCTGAAAAAGCAAGAGAAGCTTTAGCGATTCTTCGTCACAACAGTATTGGACAATTGGTGGTGGTTGATGAAGAAAATCATTATTATGGAATTTTGGATATTCACTCAATTTTAAACGAAGGAATCGAATAAGCGTATGGCAGATAATACAAAATCGAGTATGTCATTTTTGGCTCATATTGGTGAGTTGAGAGGACATTTGGTTCGTTCTATTTTATCAATTGTGATTACATCTATTGCAGTCGCTATTTATTGGGACGAATTGGTGGAACATGTGATTATGGCTCCATTAAAATCAACTTTTCCAACGTTTGATATTTTTAATCAATTTGGTGAATTAACAGGTTTCGGAAAAATTTATACCGAATCATTTGATATTTCGAAAGAATTGACCAATCTTAATCCATCAGGACAGATCACTTCACAATTTTTTGCAGTAATTGTGTGTGGTGTAATTATCGCAATTCCTTATATTATTTTTGAAATTTGGCGATTTGTAAAACCAGCATTAAAAGAAGCTGAACGAAAATATGCAGGATTTACCATTTTCGCTGTTTCGTTTTTCTTTGTAACAGGAGTCTTATTTAGTTACTATATGTTGCTACCATTGTGTACACAATTTTTATTCACTTACGATCCTTTTGGTGTAGGAAATACATGGACGTTGCCAAGTTATATCGATTTATTTGTTCAATTATTATTATCGATGGGAGTTATGTTTTTGATGCCTGTTTTCGTTTACTTCTTAACGAGTATTGGAATCTTAACACCAAAATTTTTGAAAGAATACCGTAAACACGCATTTATTGTTGTATTAGTGATTGCAGCTGCAATTACACCAAACGATGTGTACAGTATGATTTTAGTTACAATTCCTCTTTGGTTATTGTACGAACTAAGTGTATTGGTTTCAAATTCAGTTTATAAAAAACAATTGAAAGCGAAAAGTAACGACTTAGTAAAGAATTAACAATGTTATGCTTGCATAATAAAATAAATTAGTTATTTTTACATAAAAGAAAAAGTAAACACAAAATTATGAAGATATTAGTTTGTATTAGTAGTGTACCAGATACTACAGCAAAAATCAACTTCACAGCTGACGGAAAATCATTTGATAAAAATGGTGTTCAGTTCGTTATTAACCCGCACGACGAATTTAGTTTAAATAAAGCAGTAGAGTTACAAGAAAAACAAGGAGCTACTGTTACAATTTTAACTGTTGGAGATGCAACTGTAGATCCAGTTATGCGTAAAGCTTTAGCGATTGGTGCGAATGATGGAATTCGTATTGATGCTGATGCTCGCGATGATTTCTTTGTTGCTACACAAATCGCAAAAGCTGCTAAAGATGGTGGTTTTGATTTAGTATTGACAGGAAAAGAATCAATTGATTATAATGGAGGTTCTGTACCAGGATTAGTTGCTGCAATGTTAGATTATGGTTTTGTAAACGGATGTATCGGTCTTGATGTAGAAGGTTCTTCTGCAAAAGCTGTTCGTGAAATTGACGGAGGAAAAGAAACTGTAGAAGTTACTTTACCAGCTGTTATCGCAGGACAAAAAGGATTGGTTGACGAGGCTGCATTAAGAATTCCTAATATGCGTGGAATTATGCAAGCGCGTACAAAACAAATCGCAGTTGTTGCACCAGAAGCGACAGAAACTAAAGTTGAAGTTGTTGGTTATGTAAAACCTGCTGAAAGAGGTAATGTAACATTAATCGACAAAGACAATGTAGCAGAATTGGTAAGATTATTACACGAAGAAGCTAAAGTAATCTAATTATTCACCTAAAAAGAAATTAAAAAATGGCAATTTTTGTATACGCAGAGTCACACGACGGAAAATATAAAAAAGCAGGATTAGAAGCAGTTTCTTACGCAAAAGCTACAGCTGATGTTGCTGGAGATACTGTTACAGCAATCGTTTTTGGAAATGCTACTGCTGACGAATTATATAAATATGGAGCATCTAAAGTAGTTAAAGTTGATAATGCAGCTTTAGCAAAATTTGATGCAAATTCTTACGCAAAAGCTTTGGCTGAAGTTGCTCAAGGAGATGTTGTGGTTTTACCATCAACAAACGAAGGAGCGACTATAGCACCAGTTTTAGCATACAAAACAGGAGCATCTTTAGTAACAAATGTAGAAAAATCTCCAACAGCAGTTTCTCCATTCACAGTTGCACGTAAAGCATTCTCTGGAAAAGGAGTAGAAACTGTTGCAGTTTCAGGAAAAGTTGTAGTTACAGTTCTACAAAACGCATTCGGAGCAAAAGAAAATGCAGTTTCAGGTTCAGAAGAATCAGCTTCAGTATCAGTTTCTGATGCAGATGCAAAAGTAAAAGTTGTTTCAACAGAAATGGCTTCTTCTGATAAAATCGATTTGAAAGAAGCGGATATTGTTGTTTCTGCAGGTCGTGGAATGAAAGGTCCTGAAAACTGGGGAATGATCGAAGATTTAGCAAAAGTTTTAGGAGCTGCTACAGCATCATCTAAACCAGTTGCTGATATTGGTTGGAGACCGCATGCTGAGCACGTAGGACAAACAGGAAAAGCAATTGCGCCAAATTTATATATCGCAGTTGGTATTTCAGGAGCTATTCAGCACTTAGCTGGAGTTAATGGATCTAAAACAATTGTTGTCATCAACAATGATCCAGAAGCGCCTTTCTTTAAAGCGGCTGATTACGGAATCGTAGGAGATGCTTTTGAGATTGTTCCTAAATTAACTGAAGAGTTAAAAAAATATAAAGGTCAAGCTTAATCATTTTAAGATTATAAATTCAATCCGAATCATTTAGGTGGTTCGGATTTTTTTTATTCATTAAAAAAAGATTAAATATTCATCAGTTTTTCATAGATTTACGCCCAAATGGACAATTTAATTAGATTAAATATTAAAGGAATATCTTACAGTCAAACTCAGACTGGCGCATATGCGTTGATTCTAGAGGAAAATGTAGGAGGAAGAAAGTTGCCAATTATTATTGGGAGCTTTGAGGCACAATCAATCGCATTAGCTTTAGAGAAAGATATTAATCCACCTCGTCCATTAACACACGATTTGTTTATTTCATTAGGAAAAGAATTTCAATTGAATGTTGATTCTATTTATATTTATAAATTAGAAGATGGTGTTTTTTATTCGAATATTGTTTTTGTGAATGATGATGGACAACGTGCCGAGATTGATTCGAGAACTTCTGATGCAATTGCATTGGCTGTTCGTTTCAATGCACCTATCTATGCCTATGATAATGTTGTAGAAAAAGCTGGAATTCATTTGGACGTTATTGAAGAAGAAGAAAATATACGTCGCGCAGCAAATAACTTCGAAGATGATTTGGATATCTTGGCTGGTTTGGAAAATGATTTGTCTGATATCAACGAATATGAAGGTTGGACAAAATCTGAACTTGAAACTGAGATGGAAAAAGCTGTGAAGAATGAAGATTATGAATTGGCAGCTCGCCTTCGTGATCAAATCGATAACATGGGAAACTAATAACTATTTCAAATAATTATGTCTGTAAAGCTTAGACTTACAATCATGAGTTTCCTTGAGTTTGCGGTATGGGGAGCATACCTAACCTCTATGGGAAATTACTTAGGATCAGTTGGCTTAGGTCCAAAAATTGGTCTTTTTTACGCGATGCAAGGTATTGTGTCGATTTTTATGCCCGCAATAATGGGTATTGTAGCGGATAGATGGATTCCTGTACAACGTTTGTTGGGATTGAATCATTTATTAGCTGCGATTTTTATGTTTGCAGCAGGTTATTACGGAATGACAGCTGGAAACGATGTAGATTTTACAACAATCTTCGCACTTTATTCGGTTAGTGTGGCGTTCTTTATGCCAACAATCGCCCTTTCTAACTCAACAGCCTACACAATTTTAAAACAAAATAATTTAGACACAATCAAATCCTTTCCTCCAATCAGAACGTTTGGAACAGTTGGTTTTATTGTAGCGATGTTATTTGTTAATTTCTCTGGATTTAAAGATGGTGTTTTTGGATTTAACTTTTCAAGTGATCCAACATTCGTAAGTTTTCAATCCAATTATTATCAGTTCTTTGTATCTGGATTTTTAGGAGTTATATTGTTTTTATACAGTTTCTTATTACCTAATTGCCCAGTTAACAAAAGTTCTGAAAAACAATCTATTTCTGATGCATTTGGTTTAAAAGCTTTTGCATTATTTAAAGATAGAAAAATGGCAATTTTCTTTATCTTTTCAATGCTTTTAGGCGTTTCTTTGCAAATTACAAATGGATATGCAAATCCATTTATCACAACGTTTAAGGATATTCCAGATTATGCCAATACGTGGGGAGCAAGTAATGCAAATGCTTTAATTTCGTTGTCTCAAGTTTCTGAAACATTGTGTATTTTATTAATTCCTTTCGTGCTAAAACGATTCGGAATCAAAATCGTGATGTTGATGGCAATGGTAGGTTGGGTCTTACGTTTCGGATTATTTGGATTAGGAGATCCAGGATCTGGCGTTTGGATGTTTATCTTATCAATGATTGTTTACGGAATCGCTTTCGATTTTTTCAATGTATCAGGTTCGTTGTATGTAGACAAAGAAACAAACGAAGAAATTCGTTCTTCTGCACAAGGAGTTTTTATGATGATGACCAATGGTTTTGGAGCAACAATCGGAATGTTAATTGCACAATACATCGTGAATCATTTAGTGTATAGTCAAACTGATTTGACATTGCAGCTAGAAGGATGGAGACATTCTTGGTTTATTTTCGCAGGCTACGCATTAGTTGTTACGGTATTGTTCGCAATTGTGTTCAAATACAAACACAATCCAGACGAAGTACAAGATGTAAAACATTAAGGTGTAAAAAATATAAAAGCAAGAATCAAAATTCTTGCTTTTTTTATGCACGAAAGTTTCTAATCTATTCTTTTATACGTCACAAACGAGTAAGCATATGGATGTTTTTCATCTTTTTTGAAATCTTCTCGTTCTACTTCTTCCCATTCGTCCAAGTCTATTTCTGGGAAATAAGTGTCTCCATCAAATTCGTGATGAACTTCTGTGATGTACAAAATATCAGTAAATTCCATCGCTTGTTTGTAAATATTTCCACCACCGATAATGTAAATATCATCGTCAATTTTTTTCGCAACTTCTATTGCTTTTGGTAAAGAAGACGCAATTTCGATACCTTCTGTATTCCAATTCTGATCTCTTGTCACAACAATATTGGTACGATTTGGTAAAGGTCTACCCAATGATTCGAACGTTTTTCGTCCCATAATAATAGGATGCCCAGAAGTTATACTTTTGAAATGTTTCAGATCATTTGGTAAATGCCAAATCAAATCATTTTTTGCACCAATTACGTTGTTGCTTGCTTTTGCTACTACAATGTTTATCATAAGTTATAAGGTAAAAAAAGCTATCCTCTTGCAAGGATAGCTTAACAAATATAATAATTTTAGTGAATTATTTCATTTTATTTATAGCATCTTGTAATTGCTCCACTTGTTTTGCAATAGTTGCTGATTTAATTGTTTTTGCAGCATTCGTTTTTACTTGCAATGCTTTTTCAGCCATCATTTTCACAGCTTGTCCTGCTTGTGGATTTTGTTCTTTCAAATATGGATAATAACGCGAATATGTTTTAGCAATTTCAGCCGTTGCATCTGGTGTGTCATTGTTCATAATCCAATTGAAAGCTTGTTCAGCAATTTTTCCTTTTTCTGGATCTTGGAATTTTACGAATTCATACATCGCAGCAGATTCCGAAATTAAAGCAGCTTTATCCAATTGATTATTTTTGATCCAAGTCGGAACTAATGCCATTGCTAAATCTGGTGAACCTTTAATCACTTCATTATCAAGATTAGTTGTTAAATCATTAATTTTTGAAGGATTATTTTTTAAGATTCCAGTTAACGAGGCTCCTTGAACACTAAATGAAGGGCTTTTTGAAGCTTTCTCGAAAATTGCTACATCATAAATATTGGCATCATTCAAAGCACTTAAAGCAGCCGCTTGAACCAATGTTTTAGGATCATTAGAAGCCAATTGTTTTAATTTTGATGAAGCTTTATCAACAATCGTTTTTGATTTTGTGTCCAATTTATGAATCGCATAAATTCTTAATCCATCAAATGAATCATCTAAAGCATTAACCAAGGCATCAGCCGCTTTTGGATTAGTTGCTTGCGCATTTGCCATTGCTTCAATCGCTAATAAACGTGTCGTGTAATTTCCTTTTCCAGCTTTGTATTGCGCAATAAAATCTTCAACAGGTTTTTTATCGTCGATATCTGCTAATAAAACTTGATCCGCATTTGGAATAACGACATCAGGTTTTTGGTTTGCTGCAAATTCGAAAACAGTTTCGGCTTGTTTTGGAACCCAAACTTGTTGACGCGTTGTTTTTCCATTTTCGACAATATCAATCGCAAAAGGAAATTCAAATAATTTTGAAGCATCTTGACGAACAACAACTTTTATTTTTTTATTTGCTGAAGAATAATCTGAAACAACTGTTAATTTTGGATGACCATTTTCGTAATACCATTGATTGAAAAACCAATTTAAGTCACGACCAGAAACTTCTTCCAAAGCCAATCGTAATTGAGTAGATTCAGCTTTTCCGTATTCATTATCTTTCAAATATTTGTTCAAACCTTTGAAGAAAGCATCATCTCCTAAGAAGTTTCTCAACATATGTAAGATAATTCCACCTTTGTTGTACGAAACACCATCAAACATGTCTTCGCGAGAATTGTAATGAACTCGAACCAAATTTTTCGTTGGTCCATCGCCTTGTTTATAACCAAACATTTCGTTGTAACGATGCTCATCCGCTTTCTCTTTTCCGTATTTATATTCAAACCATAAATATTCAGAATAATTAGCAAACGATTCATTCACTGTTAAATTTCCCCAACTTTCAGCCGTAACTAAATCTCCAAACCAATGGTGAAATAATTCGTGCGCAATAACATATTCAGCAGTGTTTTCATCGACTAATTGACCAGCTTTTTGCTGAACACCATCATGAAATAAAGAAGCTGTTGTATTTTCCATAGCTCCAGAAACATATTCGCGAGCCGTCATTTGTGCATATTTATCCCAAGGATAAGGATAGTTTAATCTATCAGAAAAGAACTGAATCATTTCTGGTGTATTACCAAAAATTTGCTTTGCAACATCTTTATATTCTGGTTCTACGTAATAATCAACATTGATATTTTTCCATTTATCATTGATGACTGCGTAATCTCCAATCCCGAAAAAGAATAAATATGGCGCATGTTTTTTATCAAATTTCCAATAATCAGTTTTTGTTCCGTCCGAATTTTTCTTCGAAGATTTCATTGTTCCATTTGATAATGAAACATATTTATCAGGATATGTTAACGTGATTTCTTGTGAAGTTTTTTGATTCGTTTTATCAATTGTCGGGAACCAACAAGAAGAAGATTCAGTTTCGCCTTGTGTCCAAATTTGAGTTGGATAATTTGGTCGTTCACCTTTTGCATTGATAAAATAAACACCTTTTGCATCGTTTATGGCCGCACTTCCTTCTTGTTTTACTTCGTTTGGACGCGCTGTATACTTGATGTAAAGTGTATATTCTTGATCTTTTTTGTATTCTTTATCCAAATCGATGACTAATTGTAAATCATCGTATTTATAATTTAATTTTTTTTTTGTAGCACCATTTACCAAAGCGACTTCGCTAATCAACATTGCTTTTGCGTCTAATGTAACTTTGTTTGTAGCATAGAAATGTGGTTTCAATGTTACCCAAGCTTCACCTAAAACGTGCTCTTTTGCATAATCAAATTTAAGATCCAATTTGGTATGAACAAGATTATTAATTCGTTCTGCTTCTGCACGATAAATATCTAATTTGTTCGTTTGGTTTTCGTTATAACTCGGCGGTGGCGTCATTACTTGCGCATAAGTAAGACTTGATATAATAAAGGCTGATGAAAGCCAAAGGATTCGTTTTTTCATCGTAAAAATTTATTTCTATTGGTTGATAATTTTCTCGAAAAGTTACAAAAAAAGCCTCCAATTTGGAGACTTTAAGTGTTTTTTTATGATTAAACTGCTACAATTCCTTTGATGTGAGGATGAGCTTGATAATTTTCTAATTCGAAATCTTCGTATGTAAAATCAAAAATATCCTTTACATTCGGATTGATTTTCATTGTTGGAAGAGGAAAAGGTTCGCGTGTTAATTGTAGTTCAACTTGTTCAAAATGATTTTTGTAAATATGTGCATCTCCAAAAGTATGCACAAAATCGCCGACTTCTAAATCACAAACTTGTGCAACCATCATTTGTAATAACGCATATGACGCAATATTGAATGGAACACCTAAGAAAATATCTGCACTACGTTGATACAATTGCAACGATAATTTTCCATCATTCACATAAAACTGAAAAAATGCATGACATGGAGCTAAAGCCATTTGATCTAATTCTCCAACATTCCAAGCAGAAACTATAATTCTACGTGAATCAGGATTATTTTTTATTTGATCAATCGCAACTTTAATTTGGTCAACAACTTCTCCATTTGGTTTCCCCCATGAACGCCATTGATGACCATAAATAGGACCTAAATCACCATTTTCGTCAGCCCATTCGTTCCATATTCTTACACCATTATCTGTTAAATATTTGATATTCGTATCACCTTTCAAAAACCACAACAATTCGTAGATAATCGATTTTAAATGTAATTTTTTAGTCGTCACCAAAGGGAAACCTTTCGACAAATCGAAACGCATTTGGTAACCAAAAATACTTTTAGTTCCTGTTCCCGTTCTGTCTTCTTTAAAAGCGCCTTCTGCTAAAACCTTTTTACATAAATCGTGATATTGTTGCATTTTGAGTATATTTAACCTTTCAAATTTAGTGATTTTTTTTAGAATGAAAATTAGTTTAATTTTTACAATTTTAGTGCTTTTTATGTTTTTTGCTTCGTATAGCAAATCAGATTTTGGACGAAAAATTGCGCAACATTTTTATTTCCAAACTTTATTTAATGTTGTTTTGGTGGTTGTTTTTGTGTCAAAAATTGTTCATATCAAACTAAATTTAATCTCAATGATTTCGCTAATTGTTATTGGTTGCATGTTGTATATGAGCTTTCCAAATTATTTACAACAATTGAAGAGAAGGATAGGTAAATAGTTACGTATAATTTTTTATCTTTGCACTTATGAAAAACGAAGCGGGAATTTTTGGTTTAAGACCAGTAATAGAAGCGATTGAAGCAGGGAAAACAATCGACAAAATTTTTATTCAAAAAGGTTTACAAGGTGAAATTTTTTCTGAATTGAGAAAATTAATCACTGAATATGAAATTCCTGTAAGTTATGTACCTGTAGAAAAACTAAATCGTTTTACAGGAAAAAATCACCAAGGAGTCTATGCATTTATTTCGCCAATCGAATTTGATTCAATCGAAAATGTATTACCTCAAATTTGGGAACAAGGAAAAACACCTTTTATCTTGATTTTAGATCGTGTTTCTGATGTTCGTAATTTTGGTGCAATCGCTCGTACAGCAGAATGTGTTGGTGTTGATGCAATTATTATTCCAGCAAAAGGTTCGGCTTCTGTAAATGCAGATGCGATCAAAACTTCGACAGGAGCGTTGTACAATATTCCGGTTTGTAAAGAAGGAAATTTAGTGAATGTTATTAAATATTTACAATCGGCTGGAATCTCAATTTTTAGTGCTTCTGAAAAATCAGCAGAATTTATTTATGATGCAGATTTCTCTGTTCCTGCAGCTATTGTGATGGGAAGTGAGGAAGATGGAGTTTCGGATTCTATTATTAAAATTTCGGATAAAATTATTAAATTGCCTATGGCTGGACAAACTGCTTCACTGAATGTTTCGGTTGCGGCTGGAGCGATTTTGTACGAAGCTGTTCGCCAAAGAATGTTACAAGATTTATTTTAAAAACATATAACGATGACCTATTCTACTTTTATTGGATTTTTGTTGATTGCGATTAGCGTTGCAATGTACTATTTTACAAATTTAGATATCTCAAGATTATTTGCGGACAAAGAATTTTTAGTCGGAATAACAGGAGGTGCTGGAGTTGGATTTATACTTGGTGGATTCTTAGGTTGGTTGTACAAATACAAAGCAGTGAACAAAGCGAATGCAGAAATTGCAAACGAAGAAAAACGTAAAGTTGCAGAACAAAAAGCACAAGAAGCAGCTGCAAAAGAGCAAGCAAAGTTAGATGCGCAACAAGAAAAAGAAGAATCGGGATTGTAATTATGAAAGCAAATAGTTTTTTAAAAATTACATTTCTTTTTGTAATATTATTTTTTTCAAATTTTGTTAATGCTCAAAAAGTTTCTCATTATATCATTAATGAAGAATATTTTGAATTCCCTGGAAAATGGGAACATAAAGGACAACTTAAAAGTTCAAGTCAATATCATTTTGTTAATAAGAAAACCGATGTTAGCTTAATGATTGTCGTAGCGAAACCAGAAAAATATGAATTTTATGAAACAGGTTTGTCTGAAAGTGAACTTTTAGAGAAATATTATAAATGGGAGACTGATTATTGGAAAACCGGAGAAAAAGTATTAGTATCAGAATTAAAGAGAAACTCTAATTATATAATTTGGAGAATATTTAAGGAGAAAGTAAAAGGAAATATAGATTTAAATTCATATTTATTATTTTCGGTTCGTAATAATAAATTAACAGGGATTACTTTAAATGATAATGGAGAAAAACCGATGTCTGAAGAAGAAAAAATAAAATTTTTGGAAGATATTTTTCAAAGTCAAAATAAAAAATAAAAAACGGTCGAAAATTAATTTTCGACCGTTTTTTTATGTTGTATTTCTTGGTAATAAAAACAAGGAACTAAAATTAATAAAAACATGGGCTGAATGAGAAATCTTCTCACATAAAATAAAACCATTTCGCCTGATGAAAAATGTGTTGAAATCAAATAATTATAGATTGGTAAAAGAACGATTAATCCGATAATCATAATAATGATAGAGAATTTAACGTAACTTTTTTTCCAGAAAATAAACCAAACAATTAATACCGTTAATAATGTATTAATTAGATAGCGAACCATCAGACTTGCGTTTAATTTTGGTAAATCAATTTCAGGAAATTTTGAATGTCCAACAAAATGAAAGTATTCTAAGAAAGGATCATAAAATAAAATATCTTCAAATTTTCGGACTAATATTAATCCAAAAACAAGTAAAACTGCAATTGCATAACGTAAATATTTATTTAGCATTTTGCTTATTGTATTTTGTTACAAAAAATTTGATCCAAACAATCCAAAGAATCACGATTGAACCATAAATAATTGCAGGGAATAGATAATCGTGCGCCATTTTACCATATTCTGCGTGGTATCTAAAAATATAATTTAACAACATAATTCTCGAAATATTCATCACAAAAAGAATTGCTAAACCAGACAAAATAAACAAAAAAGTTTGTTTGAAATTCGTGTAAAAAGCAACGATAAACGCTATGAAAATTATCAAAATAGAAATCGCATTACAACCTTCATTTACAATAGACGCCACTTGTCCGTCCATTACCAAACGCATCCAAGGCTGATTTTCTGCAATATTAGAAAAAGTAAAAAAACCACATTTGTTCAAGCCAAAAGCTGTTACATCTGACGTTAATTTTGTAAACGGATCAGGGTTATTGTGCGGTAAATATTGATCCAAATACAATTTATAAGCTAAACTTAAAATAATGTAAGTTCCTAAAAAACGTGCAAGGAATAACAATAAAGGTTTAAATTCTTTCATTTGGTTAAAAAATCTTGAACAAATATAAATGAAAAACGTCAACTTTTGATTAAGTTATGATTAATCAATAAATTTGCTTTTTTAGAAGTAACAAAATGCAAGATTTACATAAACGCGTGGATGTCATAATTGATAGCGCAATTTCTACGGAAGATAGATTACAAAAGATTTGTCAATTGTTGAGTGACGAAGTTGAATACTATAATTGGGTGGGATTTTATTTCAAGAATGGAGATAAAAATGAACTAAAACTTGGACCTTATGTTGGTGCAGCTACCGATCATACAATAATTCCTTATGGTAAAGGAATTTGTGGGCAAGTGGCAGAATCTAACGAAACTTTTGTTGTGCCAGACGTTTATGCACAAGATAATTATTTGGCTTGTTCAATAGAAACGAAAGCTGAAATTGTTGTTCCAATTTTCAAAAATGGAGAAAATATTGGTCAAATTGATATCGATTCGCATAAAATTAATCCGTTTACAGAAGACGATACAAAGTTGTTAGATTACGTTTGTCAGCGAGTTTCAGAAATTATTTAAGCAATGATTGATTTAATTTTAAAATATTTTCCTGATTTAACGGAAAAACAAATCGAACAATTTTCGAAAGTTGGTGATTTGTACAAAGAATGGAACGATCAAATCAATGTTGTTTCTCGAAAAGATATTGATGAAATTTATACGAACCATATTTTACATTCTTTAGCGATTGCAAAAGTGATGGAATTTGCAGATGGTTCTTCTGTTCTGGATGTAGGAACTGGAGGTGGTTTACCAGGAATTCCGTTGGCAATTTTGTTTCCGAATGTTCAGTTTCATTTGGTAGATTCTATCGGAAAAAAAATCAAGGTTGTAAAAGGTGTGGCTGACGGTTTAGGTTTGACGAACGTAAAAGCAGAACAAAAACGTGCCGAAGAATTAACAGATAAATACGATTTTGTGGTTTCTCGTGCGGTGACAGCAATGCCAAGATTCGCAGAATGGATTCGAGGAAAATTTAAAAAAGAAGCGATTAATCCTTTTCCTAATGGCTTATTATATCTAAAAGGAGGTGATTTGACAGAAGAATTAGCAGGTTTTCCAAATGCTGTTTTGTTTGATATTCAAAACTTTTTTGACGAAGATTTCTTCGAAACGAAGAAAGTCGTTTATTTAGAAAAGAAAGATATTTAATTTATAGAAATTATATACTTGAAAACCGAAATCAATTTGATTTCGGTTTTTTATTTTAACAATAATCTTGTTTAAACTTTCAAATAGTGATTTTTAATTATTCAGCTATTTTTCTTTTTTTTAAGGTTTAAAAATAATGGTATTTAAAGCTTTGACGTTAATAAAATTGAATAAGCGTAGGTTATAAATGATTTAATGAACGTATGTGAATTTTTAAATCATTATCGAAGTGTTGATAATTTTTAGTCAAAGATTTATAACCTTGATTTTTTTGTTTCGTTTTTTTATCAAGAAAAAAATGAAAATAAAAAGAGATTAAAGAGTTATATCACGTTTTGCTTAGTAAAAAAGTTTAAACACAATAATTATTGAATTAATCCAAAAATTAAATTTTAAAACGTTATTTTATCCAATACTTTAAGTTCTTTTTAAGAGGTTTTCTCGTCAAAATTCACTATATTTGTTTGTTTTAAAAAGTTAGAGACATATTATGAGTAATAACACATATACGGCGGATAATATCCAAGCGTTAGAAGGAATGGAGCACGTACGTCTTCGTCCATCGATGTACATTGGAGACGTCGGAGTTAGAGGATTACACCACTTAGTTTACGAGGTTGTTGATAACTCTATTGATGAAGCTTTAGCAGGATACTGTGATACAATCAAGGTAACAATTTTAGAAGGAAACTCGATTCGTGTCGAAGATAACGGACGTGGTATTCCTGTCGACTTACATAAAAAAGAAGGAAAATCTGCATTAGAAGTTGTAATGACGAAAATTGGTGCAGGTGGTAAGTTTGATAAAGATACGTACAAAGTTTCTGGAGGTTTGCACGGTGTTGGAGTTTCGTGTGTTAATGCACTTTCTAACCATTTATCGGCAGAAGTTTTCAAGAACGGAAAACAATATATTCAGGAATATTCGAAAGGGAAACCTTTGTACGATGTAAAAGAAGTTGGAACGACTGATAAAAGTGGTACAACAGTAACTTTTACGCCAGATGATACAATTTTCCAAGAAGTACAAACATATAACTATTCTACTTTAGCAAATCGTTTGCGTGAGTTAGCTTTCTTGAACAAAGGAATCAATATTGTATTGGTTGATGAACGCGAAAAAGATGCTGATGGAAATCCTGTAACAGAAACTTTTCATTCTAAAGAAGGATTAAAAGAATTTGTTGAGTTTATCGACGGTAGCCGCGAATCTATTATGGACAAAGTAATCTTCATGGAAGGTGAACGCGATGGAATTCCAGTTGAGGTTGCAATGCGATACAATACATCGTATAACGAAAATGTACATTCGTATGTAAATAACATCAATACACACGAAGGTGGAACACATTTATCTGGTTTCCGTCGTGCATTGACACGTACATTGAAAAAATATGCTGAAGAAAACTTTAATCTTGCAAAAGAAAAAGTTGAAATCGTTGGAGATGACTTCCGTGAAGGATTAACAGCAGTGATTTCGGTAAAAGTAATGGAGCCTCAATTCGAAGGTCAAACGAAAACGAAATTAGGAAACTCTGAGGTTTCTCCTGCGGTTGATAAAATCGTGGCAGAAATGTTAACGAATTTCTTAGAAGAGAATCCAACAGAAGCAAAACAAATTGTTGATAAAGTAATTT
This sequence comes from Empedobacter sp. UBA1574, assembly GCF_002322895.1. Taxonomy (NCBI): domain Bacteria; kingdom Pseudomonadati; phylum Bacteroidota; class Flavobacteriia; order Flavobacteriales; family Weeksellaceae; genus Empedobacter; species Empedobacter sp. UBA1574. Next base: position 78,903 of record NZ_DCOI01000020.1, read on the forward strand.
TAGCAGCAAAAGCTCGTCAGGCAGCGAAGAAAGCTCGTGAAATGGTACAACGCAAAAATCCTATGGGAGGAAGCGGATTGCCAGGGAAATTAGCGGATTGTTCTTCTCGTAAGCCAGAAGAATCTGAGTTATTCTTAGTCGAGGGAGATTCTGCCGGAGGAACGGCAAAACAAGGTCGTGATCGTCATTTTCAAGCAATTTTACCATTGCGTGGTAAGATTTTGAATGTAGAGAAAGCGATGGCGCACAAAGTTTTGGATAACGAAGAGATTAAAAATATTTATACAGCTTTAGGTGTAACAATCGGAACTGAAGAAGATTCGAAAGCACTTAATATTTCAAAATTACGTTACCACAAGGTTGTAATTATGACCGATGCCGATGTCGACGGTTCTCACATCGCGACATTAATTTTGACATTCTTCTTCCGTTACATGAAAGAATTGATTGAGCAAGGACATATTTACATTGCAACGCCACCTTTATATTTAATCAAAAAAGGAGCGAAAGCAGAATATGCTTGGGATGAAAAAGATCGTGAACGTTTAACTGCAGAATTTTCTACAGATGGTTCTGGTAAAGGAGTTACAATTCAACGATACAAAGGTCTTGGGGAAATGAACGCAGAGCAATTATGGGATACAACTCTTAATCCAGAGCACAGAACGTTGCGTAAAGTAACGATTGACAATGCAACAGAAGCAGATCGCGTGTTCTCTATGTTGATGGGTGATGATGTACCGCCTCGTCGTGAGTTTATCGAGAAAAATGCACACTATGCAAAAATTGATGTTTAATCGATTTGAATAATATAAAGTAATAAATCCAGCTTTTAAGCTGGATTTATTTTTTGTAATTGAATATATAAATCTTGAATGAAGAAGATTTACTCCGAAATAATCAATGTTGTTGGTACATTGGAAATCCAAATACTTTTTGTTTCGATTAAGTTTTTCCAACTTTTCATACTAATCATCATCAAATCCATTTCATCTAAAAACTCTTTATCCAGTTGTTGTTTGTACGAAAGACTAATATGATTTGGAGCAATATTTTCGATACTACGAATAATTTCTTTTACTTCTGAATGACGTTTTGTGTAACCGCTCACGTCTACAATAATAATTTGAGATTCGCTATTCGAGATTAAACGTTGTGCATATTTCAGTAAATCGGCATCTTTATTTCCGAAAAGAGGAAGAAAAACTTTTTCAGCTTTTGTGAAATTTTTATCCAAAACAACACCAACAGGAACTGTTGATTTGTTCAATAATTGTTTCGTTCTTTCGTTGAAAATTGAATGATCAAACATGTTTTCTTTTCCAGTAACTTGACCAATCAAAATATCTGGATCGATAATTTTTGTCGTAAATCCTAAAATATTTCCTAATAACGAACCTGAATAAATAGAATTTCTAACACCCATCAACATCAAATCGTAATCACCTTTTTGTGCAATATCAATTGTCTCAAAAACCATATCTGTAGAAACTTTGAACATGGTTGTTACATCTTGATGTAATTCTTCGGAAACCTCAATAATCGGTTCAAAAATTTCTGCTTCTCTATCTTCAAGATTGAAATGTTGCACTTCGCTACTTTTCATCACATGAATTGCGGAAACAAGTGAGTTTTCGTCTTGTTTTTTGATAAAGCTATTAGCTATTCGTAACAATTCAGCACCTTTTTCAGGTGTTTGAAAATCAATTAATATTTTATATTTCTGACTTTGACTAATTTCAGAAAGTTCATTTTCTGTCTTTTGTTTTCGAAAAATCCAATTGATTAAATCTAAAGCTGGACCTGTCATAAAAGTTGTGACCAAAGCCATTATCACCATCATAGCGAAAACTTCTGGTGTTAAGACACCTAAATCATATCCAATGTTTAACACGACTAATTCCATCAAACCTCGTGTATTCATTAAGGCACCAATGGTCAAACTGTCTCTCCAGTTTTGCCCAACAAATTTAGCGGCTACTGCACTTCCAACAAATTTTCCTGTTACAGCTACCAAAATAATCATTCCCGCAGTTTGCCATAAATGTGGACTATCTAATAATCCAATTTGTGTTCTTAAACCTGTAAAAACAAAGAACAGCGGAAGTAATAAAACCAATGAAACATCTTCTATTTTTTCGATGAATAAATTTCTAAATTTCACATTTTCAGGCATAATTGTTCCAGCTAAAAAAGCTCCAAATAATGCATGAATTCCTATGATTTCACTTAAGTATGAAGAAATAATTAAGACCAAGAAAAAGATTCCAATGATAGGTTTTGTAAGCGTTGTTTTGCTCGAATGTACGTCTGCAATTCTCTTTAGGAAAGGACGAACGAAACGAACCATCGCGATAACGTAAACAATTGCTAGTAAAATAACATACAATGAACTGATGAATGAGCCAGCTTTTACAATTGCGATAACCGCGGCTAATAAACACCAAGCCGTGATATCGTCGGCAGCAGCGCAAGTAATTACAATAGAACCTAAACGAGTTTTGCTAATCCCGCGTTCTTGTACAATACGAGCCAGAACGGGAAAGGCTGTAATACTCATCGAAATTCCGATAAAAAGGGCAAATGATAGAAAGTTAATTCCTTCTGGAGCAAATTCCATATAAATTAATCCAGCTAGAGCTAAACCAAGTGTAAATGGAATAATGATACTCGCGTGACTAATAACTATGGCGTCTTGTGCATTTTTCTTTAGCACTTTAAGGTCTAATTCCATTCCGATGACATACATGAATAGAATCAAACCGATTTGACTGATAAATTCTAAGTTTCTTAATGATTCTTTTGGGAAAAGATCTCCGAAAAATTCTGGGAAATGCATTCCAATGAAAGAAGGACCAAGGAAAATACCTGCAATAATTTCTCCAATTACAGTTGGTTGTCCAATTTTATTAAATATCCATCCAAAAACTCTTGCGGTAAATATAATGGTCACAATTTGTGCTAATAAAATAGCAAGAGGGTGTCCAATATTATGTGTAATACTGTTGATGAAATCATTGAAGTAATTGCTTCCATTTGCAGCATGAACAACATGTTTCCCAGCTTCCATTTCTTCTGCTTTAATCACAATAAAATACATCATGATTGAACAAAGTAGAATGGTTATTATATAAAAAATAGAATTTCTTGTCGATTTTTTCATGGCGTTAATTTTTAACAAAAGTCAGAAATTAATTTACAGAAAAATATCAATATTTTTTAAACTTGAGTAAAATGTAATGAAATGGATTTTTTTTGTAATCAAATTGAAATTTGAGCAATAAAATTAGCTTTGTAAACTTCACTTAACACCAAATTAATTTCTTTATTTTCTTTTGATAAAACATCTAAAGTAACATTGTCTGAGTGAAAATATTTAATATGATGCAAGCTAATTATTTCTCGTTTATTGATGCGGACAAAATCTTTTTCGGGTAACATTTCTGATAATGCATCGAGTGTGATATTTTTCAAAATTAAGAACGATAAATCTTGATAATAAACCACTTTATCACGGCTGTCAACACTAGAAGTTGTAATGTACAAAATTTGATTAAACTGCAACAAAATTTTTCCTTTGTCTGAATTTAATTGTACAAAATTATTTGGTGTCGAAAAATTATTTTGTAAACGTTTTTTTACTTTGTCAACAGCTTGTTGTAAACGCTCTTTTTTGATTGGTTTTTGAATATAATCTGTCGCGTCTAAATCAAAAGCATCAACAGCATATTCCTTATAAGCAGTGGAAAAAATAAACGGTTTTTCTTTTAATAAATTAGCGATTTGTAAACCATTTATTTTAGGCATTTCGATATCTAAAATACAAAAGTCAAAATCAAGATTTTCGATTTCGTTAATGAATAATTCAGGATCAACATAAGCTTTCACAACTTCGATGTCTTCCATTTGTTCACACAACATTTTCAGGTACTTTAACCCAAGAATTTCGTCGTCAATTAGTATGCATTTTAGTGTAAAACTCATGTAAATTTATTTTTAAGTTGGCTACAAAAATATCCTGTTCAATAGTTTTAGAAAGTAAGAAATCGTCGTCGTAAACCATTTTCAAGCGGTGTTCTAATGATTGACTTCCATGTCCGCCAGTTTCTTTTTTCAAACTATTTTTTGGAGAAATTTTATTCATTACCTGAATTTGAAATGATTTATTATTCAGTTCAAGCATAATTTTTATAAATGAATTGGCTTGTTGAAAATCGGTATGTTTGAAAGCATTTTCAATAAAATCAATACTTAATAAAGGTAAAATAATTTTTTCTTGATAGTAAGGTGAAGTTTCATCAATTTTCGTTTTAACTTGAAAATCAAACAAAGGCGAAACTTTTACTTTATTAATTTCAATAAAGTTTTTAGTGAAATCTATTTCATCTTTTATCGTCACAAAATTGTCTTTGCTTTCGTACAAAATATAATCCAATAAATTAGCTAATTTATCAATCGTATAATAGGTTTGGTACGCATTGGATTGAATCGAATTGAGAATATTTTGAACAAATGTGGATTCAATTTTGCTTCGTATGACTCCAATTTTAACTCATCAACTTTTGTAGATAAATTGTCTAAACGTTGCGTTTGCTCATGACTTATTTTTTTCTCAGATTTTAATGAATGGATTAAATATGTAATCATAATGATTAGAAAAATAATCAATGCAATAACGAGATAAAGTAATATGGTAGGAAGTTGAATCATGCGAAAAATTCTAACTCAAAGATAGAATAATTTATGAATAAAAAAATCCAGAAAGTAGAACCTTCTGGATTTTTAGAAATATGGTGAAAGAAATTATTAAGCGTAATATTTTGCTTTTAATTCTTTTACTTTTGGATCATCTAAGAATTCATCATACGTCATATAACGATCGATGATTCCGTTTGGAGTTAACTCGATAATACGGTTACAAGTTGTTTGAATCAATTCGTGGTCATGAGAACCCATTAAAATTGTTCCTTTGAAATTAACCAAAGAATTATTCAATGCTGTAATCGATTCTAAGTCTAAGTGACCTGTTGGCTCGTCTAACAATAATACGTTTGCACGTAATAACATCATGCGAGAGAACATACAACGCATTTTTTCACCTCCTGATAAAACAGAAGATTTTTTAAGAGCTTCGTCTCCAGAGAATAACATTTTCCCTAAGAAACCACGCATAAATTCTTCGTGACGTTCATCGTCTGATTCTGTATATTGACGTAACCAATCAACCAAGTTGATATCTTCTTTGAAGAAATCTGTATTATCTAAAGGTAAATACGCTTGTGTTGTTGTAATTCCCCAAGTAAAATCTCCAGAATCTGGCTGAGCTTTTCCTGAAAGAATTTCGAAAAATTGAGAAACTGCTTTCGAGTTACGAGAGAAAATACCAATTTTATCACCTTTTTTCAAGTTGATGTTCGCATCTTTAAATAAAACTTCTCCATCTACAGAAGCAGATAAATTGTTTACTTCTAAGATTTGATCACCAGCCTCACGCGATTGTTCCCAGATAAGTGCTGGATATCGACGAGAAGAAGGTTTGATATCTTCGATATTTAATTTCTCGATCATTTTTTTACGAGAAGTCGTTTGTTTTGCTTTAGCAACGTTAGAAGAGAAACGAGCAATGAAATCTTGTAATTCCTTTTTCTTTTCTTCTGCTTTTTTGTTTTGTTGCGCACGTTGTTTTGCAGCTAACTGAGAAGACTCGTACCAGAATGTATAGTTACCAGAATATAGGTTTAATTTAGAGAAATCTAAATCACAAATATGCGTACAAACTGCGTCTAAGAAGTGACGGTCGTGCGATACAACGATTACAGTATTCTCGAAATTACCTAAGAAATCCTCTAACCATTGAATTGTATTAACGTCCAATTCGTTGGTAGGCTCATCTAAGATTAACACGTCAGGATTTCCAAATAAAGCTTGAGCAATCAAAATACGAACTTTCGCTTTATTATCTAAATCTCCCATTAATGTATAATGCATATCCGAATCAATTCCTACATTCGATAATAATGTAGCAGCATCAGATTCTGCATTCCATCCGTTCATTTCTTCATAAACGACACCTAATTCTCCTGCTTTGATACCATCTTCTTCAGAAAAATCTGGTTTAGCATATAAAGCATCCATACGTTCTTTAATATCGTATAATACTTTATTTCCACGTAAAACAGTATCCAATACTGTATATTCGTCATATTTGAAGTGATTCTGTTCTAAAACAGACATACGTTTTCCTTTTTCAAGACTAACTTGTCCTGAAGTTGGATCGATTTCACCTGATAATATTTTTAAGAAAGTAGATTTTCCTGCTCCATTGGCACCAATTATCCCGTAACAGTTGCCATTTGTAAATTTTATATTAACTTCGTCGAAAAGTACACGCTTGCCGAATTGAAGCGATAAATTAGAAACATTTAACATAATTTTTGGTATGATGTTTGTTTGACCTTCCGGCAAAGTTACAAATTTTAATTGGAATAAAATAAAGTGCAGAAAGAAGTTACGATTAAGAATAAACGTGCAAGGTTTGAGTATGAATTATTAGATTCTTACGAAGCCGGCATCCAATTATTTGGGACTGAAATAAAATCTATCCGAATGGGAAAAGCTTCGATTACCGAAAGTTTTTGTCAAATGAAGGATGGAGAACTCTATATTGTCAATATGTTTATTGACGAATATGATTGGGGAACATACTTTAATCATAAAACTAGACGAGACAGAAAACTTTTATTACAAAAATCTGAGTTGAGAAAATTAGAACGCAAAACGAAAGAGACTGGATTAACGATTGTAGCAACCACGCTATTTATAAACAATAAAGGGTTGGCAAAATTGAAGATATATTTGGCAAAAGGGAAGAAACTTTTTGACAAAAGAAACACAATAAAAGGAAAAGATTTGAAAAGAGATTTGGATAGAATGATAAAGAATTCTTAAATTTGTCTTATAATTGTATAAAATTAAGTAAAATTTAATATATTTAAAACGCTAAATATTTGATAATGAAAAAGTTTAATCTATTATTATCTGCAGTAGTATTATTCCTAGCGGGTAATTCTTTTGTAGATGCTCAGAATTCTAAGAATCCTTGGGCAATTACAGTTGGTGCTCACGCAGTTGATCACAACTCAGTGACTGGACCATTCAACCAGTATTTCAAAACAGATAATTGGGATATCGTTCCTCCTTTATCTAAATTATCTATTATTCGTAACTTAAACAGATCTTTTGATGTTGATTTAACTGCTTCTGTAGGTGAAGTTGATAACAACAGATTAGCTATTAAAGATGAGTTATTCATTAACGCTGGTTTAGGTTTACGTTATAAGTTAGCTAATGGTTATATCTTAAAAGAAGATTCTTGGTTTGATCCATATATCCGTGTAGGTGCTGGTTACCACAGATACGATTACACAGGATTACAATTTCCATTGACAGCTTACTACGGTAACGAAAATGGAGGTACATACCAAATTACTGAAGCAGAAGATTTAGAGAAAAATCACTTTGTAGCTTCTTTAGGAGGTGGTATTAACTTTTGGTTTACTAAGAACTTCGGTTTAAATGTTGCTTCTGATTACAACTGGTTACCAGCTTACGGAGGAAACAATTATTTCGATTTCTTCCAACACACAGTAGGTGTTACTTTCCGTTTCGGAAAACAAGATAGAGATAATGATGGTATTCCTGATGACGAAGATGCATGTCCAGATACTCCAGGTATCGCTACAGGAGATCCTGCAACAAACGGATGTCCAGATACAGATGGAGACGGAATCTTTGATAAAGATGATGCTTGTCCAACAGAATTTGGTTTAGCTGAATTCCAAGGTTGTCCAGATACAGATGGTGACGGAGTTCCAGATAAAGATGATGCTTGTCCAGAAGTTGCTGGTCCAGTAGAAAACAATGGATGTCCTTGGCCAGATACAGATGGAGACGGAATCTTAGATAAAGATGATGCTTGTCCAAACGAATATGGTTTAGCTGAATTCCAAGGTTGTCCAGATACAGATGGAGATGGTATTCCAGATAAAGATGATGCTTGTCCAACAGAAAAAGGACCAAAAGAAAATAACGGATGTCCATGGACAGAAGTTCACGTAGCAAAACGTTTATCTAACATCTTATTCGAGTACAACTCTGATAAAATTGTTCCTTCTTCTTACGAAGACGTACGTGTAGCAGCTCAAATTTTAAATTCTGATGATTTAAAAGCGAAAAACTTCTACATTGACGGACATGCTGATCAAAGAGGTAAAGATGCTTACAACAAAACATTATCTTTAAAACGTGCTCAAGCGTTAGTTAATATTTTAGCTGAAAGAGGTGGAGTTGATAAAGCTCGTTTAACTCCTCGTGGATTAGGAAAATCTCAATTATTATGTACTGAAAACACTGAAGAGTGTTACCAAAAAAACAGACGTGTTGAGGTATTACCAAAAACAGCGGTAGTTACAGAAACTAAAGTTGTAAAACCAGCTACAAAAAAGAAAAAATAATTCTTGAATAGCTTACAATAGAAATAGCCACCTCATTGAGGAGGCTATTTTATTTTTATGAAATTAGGATTAAAATTATTTCTTTCTAAAAACCAATATAATGATGCAACCAGCTGTAAAAATAGATAACAAATAGCCAATCCAAGAAAGTAACGGCATATCCAAAACTATGGGACGAACAGTCGTATTCGCAAGCATACTTGCTCCAATTCCAAAAGCTAAAGTAAGAATAGCTAAAACAAGTTTATTGATACTATCTTTTATTAATTTCTGAATATTATCTATTTGGTCAATCTTGAAGTTTAAAGCCAATTTATCATTGTTTACTTTTTCAATTAATTTTAAGGTGTCTTCTGGTAAATCGTTGATTAAATCTTGAATATCTTTGAAATTATCAATTGCTTTTTTACTCAAATATTTTGGATGAAATTTTTGTCGAGCCAATTTTACCGCATACGGACGCATTGAACGTTGTACATTAAGATCAGCATGTAATTGTTGTCCAATTCCTTCTATAAGTGCAATTCCGCGTAGTAAAATGTAAACATATTCGGGTAATAAAACATGATTTCGTTGCAGAATATGATTGAATTTTTTGATGATGATTTGAACTTCTATCGTATCAACAGTATTGTATTCTAAATAATCGAAAATATCTGCAATATCACGTTCTAATTGTTTTTCGTTTTCGATATAATGTTTAATTGCCATTTTTTTGAGTGAACGAACAATTCGTTTCGGATTTTTTAATCCAAAATCAATCACTACATTTTCTAAAGCTTCTTTTTCGTTGATGGCTAAAATTCCCATCGAACCAAAATCTATAAAAGCTAAACGTCCATCTTTTAAAATAAAAATATTTCCGGGATGTGGATCAGCATGAAAAAATCCATCATCAAGTAATTGTTTCAAATAAACATCAAAACCTTTCTGTACGATTTTTTTCGGGTCAACTCCTAAAGCTTCTAACTGTTCAACATCATTTACCTTGAAACCTTCTATGAATTCCATGCAAAGAAAATTGTTGTTCGAATAATCTTCGTACGTTTTTGGCACATAAACATCTTTACTATTCTCGAAGTTTTTCCTGAATCGTTCAATATTTTGAAATTCATTAGTTAATGAAAGTTCTTTCAGAATTGAATTTTCAAATGATTTTTCGATTTCAGAAATGAATAATTTTTGAAGTTTCTCATATTTTTTTTCCAAAAAATGAACAATATCTCGAATCAGGGCTAAATCAGATTCAATTATTTTCTGAATATTAGATCGTTTTACTTTGAAAACAACTTTTTCACCATTTAATAAAGTTGCGCGATAAACTTGCGAAATACTTGCTGCAGCAAAAGGTTGTTCTTCTATAAAAAGAAAATGTTCGTCAGGTTCTATTCCAAATTCGTCTCTAATTTTTTGTTTGATGTCAATTTCTTCTGGCGGAACATTATCTTGTAATTTTTTTAGTTCTTCAACCAAAGATTCGGGAACCAAATCTTTTCGATTACTCAATAATTGTCCAAATTTTATATAGGTCGGACCAAGTTCTTCCAAAGCCATTCGGAAACGTTGATTGAATGATTGGTTGAAAAATTCGTTGTTTTGGTCAGAATGAAATAAATCGTTTCCGCGAGAAAGAATTTCTTCAAAACCATATTTAGAAACGACTTTTACGATTTTAGAAAATCGTTTTATTTTCTTTAGACTATCCATAAAGTTGAGATTCGATTACAAGTTACGAATAAACAAGTGTGTAATTTCTTTATAAAATCTTAAATTTCTTTGAGTTGAATCTAAAATTATTCCAAATATTAAAATATAATTGTTTATCTTTGCACTCGCTAAAATGGTTTAGGAATCAAGCGATTAATTATTAAGTTAAACATCTCTCGGTCATTTATTTGCATTTGAAGATTCCGAAATAAAATAGATTGAGATACAAATTTTTAGAATTATGTCTAAAGAAACAAAACAAGAGGAGGTACAAGAAGTTGTATTAAACACTCCAGTATTAGATGCGTCTGCTAATGCAAACGTAGCGCCAGAATCATTTGATTGGGAATCTTTCGAATCAGGATTAAACGAAGAAGATCGTAAAGAAAAAGCTGAATTAGAGCAAATGTACGATACAACTTTAGAAGACTTACATGAGAATGAAGTATTCAAAGGACAAGTTGTACGTATTACAGATAAAGAAGCTATCGTAGATATCAACTTCAAATCAGAAGGTGTTATTTCATTAAACGAATTCCGTTACAACTCAGACTTGAAAGTAGGGGATATCGTTGAAGTAATGGTTGATCAACGTGAAGATAAAAATGGTCAATTAATTTTATCTCACAAAAAAGCTCGTACATTAAATGCATGGGATGCTGTTAATAAAGCACACGATTCTCAAGAAATCGTTAACGGTTACATCAAAGCTCGTACTAAAGGTGGTATGATCGTTGACGTATTCGGAATTGAAGCTTTCTTACCAGGTTCTCAAATCGATGTTAAACCAATCCGTGATTACGAACAATTCGTAGGAAAAACTATGGAGTTCAAAGTTGTTAAAATCAACCCAGAATTCAAAAACGTAGTAGTTTCTCACAAAGCGTTAATCGAGGCTGATATCGAGGTTCAGAAAAAAGAAATCGTTGCTCAATTAGAGAAAGGACAAGTATTAGAAGGTGAAGTTAAAAACATCACATCTTACGGTGTATTCGTAGACTTAGGAGGTGTTGACGGTTTAATCCACATTACTGACTTATCTTGGTCTCGTATCAACCACCCATCTGAAATCTTAGAAGATGGACAAAAAATCAACGTTGTAATCTTAGATTTCGACGAAGATAAATCTCGTATCCAATTAGGTATTAAACAATTAGAAGCTCATCCATGGGATGCTTTAGATGCTGATATCAAAGTTGGTGATAAAGTTAAAGGAAAAGTAGTTGTTTTAGCTGACTACGGTGCATTCGTTGAGGTTGCTCCAGGTGTAGAAGGTTTAATCCACGTTTCTGAAATGTCATGGTCTACTCACTTACGTTCTGCTCAAGATTTCGTAAAAGTAGGTGATGAGGTTGAAGCAGTAGTTTTAACTTTAGATAGAGAAGAAAGAAAAATGTCTTTAGGTATCAAACAATTAACTCCAGATCCTTGGACAGATATTACAACTAAATACCCAGTAGGTTCTACTCACAAAGGTAAAGTTCGTAATTTCACTAACTTCGGTGTATTCGTAGAATTAGAAGAAGGTGTTGACGGATTAATCTACATTTCTGACTTATCTTGGACTAAGAAAATCAAACACCCATCAGAATTCTGTGCAGTTGATGATATCTTAGACGTAGTAGTTTTAGAATTAGACGTAGAAGCTCGTCGTTTATCTTTAGGTCACAAACAATTAACTGAAAACCCATGGGATCAGTACGAAGCTAAATATGCAGTAGGTACAGTTCACACAGGAGTTGCAGTTGATGTATTTGACAAAGGTGCTACAGTTCAATTCGAAGATGCTGACGTTGAAGCTTTCGCTCCAGCTCGTACATTAGAGAAAGAAGACGGATCTCGTATCAAAAAAGGTGAAGAAACATCTTTCAAAGTTATCGAGTTCAACAAAGAATTCCGTCGTGTAGTAGTTTCTCATACAGCAACTTTCCGTGAGGAAGAAGTTAAAGCTGAGAGATCATCTAACAACAATAACAACAACAATTCATCTAATACAATCGAAACTTCTACTTTAGGAGATATCGATGAATTAGCTGCATTGAAAAAGAAAATGGAAGAAGGAGGAAACTAATTCTCTAACCGAAATTTTTTAAAATAATAGAAAGGCTGCTCAATTTTGAGCAGCCTTTTCTTTTGAATAAAGATGTTTTTTCTGGAATTTAAAATGAATTTAATTTACAGTTTAAAATAATATCAAGAATAAGATACAATTTTTAATATATTTTTTGAATATTATTCAAAATAATCTTAATTTTGCAGTCGAAATGGAAAAGATAGAATTTAATTTAGATGCTACTGATTTGAAAATCATGCGATTAATGCAAGATAATGCACGCATTAACAATGCAGATATCGCAAGAGAATTGGGAATGGCACCTTCTGGAATATTAGAACGTGTGAAAAAGCTTGAAAATAAGCAAGTTATTTTGGCTTATCACGCAAAAATAAATCCAGTGGCAGTTGGACAAAAATTACTTTCGTATATGTTTATCAAGACCGTAGATATTATCGGCGATGAAACAGTAGGAAGACAACTTGCCGAAATTCCAGAAGTTTTAGAGGTTCATGATATTGCTGGAGAAGATGGTTATCTAATCAAAGTGAGAACTTCTGATAACGAAGGTTTGGTGGAATTGATGCGCAAACATTTGAGTAAAATTGGCGGAATCACTTCTACGCGTACAACTATAGTTTTACAAACAATAAAAGAAGAACAAAATATCGTTATACCAACGATTTAAAAAATAGAGATTGAATGAAAGGGAATCAACCAAGTAAGTGACTGATTATTGCAGCGTATTTCGTGGTTTATGTAGTTTGGGGATCAACTTATTTTTTTATAGATAAGGCTTTGCATGGTTTTAGTCCGTTTATTTTGGGTTCGTTTCGCTTTATTGCGGCGAGCACAATGTTGATGGGATATTGTAAATTGAAAGGTTACAAGCTGTGGGATAAACAAATAGTGAAACAATGTATGTTTACAGGTTTTATGTTGTTGTTTATTGATATGGCTGGGATTATTTGGTCCGAACAATTTTTACCAAGTGGAATTGTTGCAATTATGGCAGCATCGGCAGCAATTTGGTTTATTGTGTTAGATAAACCGAAATGGAAACAAAATTTTTCAAGTATTCCTACGATTTTAGGTGTTTTGTTAGGTTTTGTTGGAGTTTTGATGTTATTCTATGAACAAACAATCACTGTGCACGCAGATGCAGATCAGCAGTTCTTAAATATGATTGGGTTGATTGTTCTGATCTTTTGTTCGATTGCTTGGACGTTAGGTTCTTTGTATTCAAAATATGTAACAGAAAAGCAGAAAAAAGAAGTTACAAAGCCAAAAGAAGATTTGAACATCATGGTCAAAACGGCTTGGCAAATGATTACTGCTGGTGTTTTGTTTAATACAGTTGCAATCTTCAATGGAGAATATGCTAATTTCAATTTTGCGAATGTAGTGACAGAAGATTGGTTGGCAATGGTTTATTTAACAACTTTTGGCTCTATTCTTGCTTTTGGTTCTTACGTTTGGTTGTTGCAATATCGACCAGCTGTGGAAGTTTCTACTTATGCGTATGTAAACCCTATTGTAGCCGTTGCATTGAGTTATTTTTTTACAGATGATGTCGTAACTCATTTGCAAATTTACGGTTTGGCAGTAATTTTGTTCAGTGTTTTATTAATGAACTGGAATCTTTATAAAAACACGAAATTAGTTCAAAAAATTCTGCATTTTGTTTCTCGTAAACATTATGCGCATTAAATATTATGATGATTATTAATAAGAAAGCTTCTCGATTTCGAGAAGCTTTTTTTGTATTATTGAGTTTTAAAATTAATAATTAATTCATTGTTGTCTAATTTTAATGGGTAGCCATCTTCTGATTTGAAACCATTTGAAATTACAAATTCATATTCTTTAGTTGGAGTTAATTCCATAGTTATTACGAATGTAGTGTTATCATTAGAGAAATTGATTTTTGTAAACTTAGGACTATACTCTTTTCCTTTTTTTGAGAATCTTATTGAATATTCTTTTGGATTCATTGGTTTAGAAAATATAATTTTAAATTCTTTGATAGATGAATCTATATTTGTTGAACCATTTTCGAAAGGCTCAATTTTTATGATATAAGGTTGTTTTTTTTCGTATTCTTTTATTAATTGATCTTTATCAAAACCTTCTTCGTAAAAACCAGATTTTCTTAGAAAATTTTCAACTTCTTTTTCATCTTGATAATTCAGTTCAATAATATCTTTTATCGCTTGTTTTTTATTTTTAGCTTGATTGTAATATGATTTACATATTTCATATCCAATAAAATATCCCAGATCAGCAGCTTCACCCTTTTGTCCTCCATTGTATAACCAATTTGAAAAATCATCTATAAACATCTCTTCTTTAAATTGTTTTTTCAAATCATCGAAGTGCTGTTTTCCATAAAAAATATATTGTTTTTCAATTGGTTCTCCTAAAACAAGCTCTGTAATAAAATCGCACGAACCTTCTTTTAGGGTATGGTGTAATAATGAGTTGTTTTCATTTGGTTTTTGTTGTGTGTGTACATATTCATGAATATTTAGTGAAATAATATTATCAAGTGATTGCTTCGCAAAAACATTTTTTAGCCAATCATTTTCAAATTCTGAAACATCTGTTTTTGGAATTCCTGTAGCGATTTCAGAACCAACTAAAACCATATTTTCATATAAAGTTCCACCTGAACGCAAGCCACCAATTGTAAAATACATTTCTCCTTCTTTTAGCTCAGGATATAGTTTTTTTAGTTTTTTTACAGCTTTAGTTAATTCTTTTGTTTTATTTTTTATGGTAAGTGTATTAGGTCTAATAGAATTCCAAAACTTAGGATAATTATCAATAAGTTTAATATAAAGAGTATCATTATAATCTCTTACTTTCATAAAGGATTTTAAACCTTTTGTCCCTTTATCAATGTATAAAGTATTAATGAATTTTATTTTTTGTGAATAATTATTTGTAGTTTGAATACTATCAAAAGCTATCCAGAAATTATCTATATCAGAAGTGTAAATTTTATTAGCTATTGAATTTTGTCCAAATGAAATACTCGTAAGAATAAAAAATATTAAAGCTAAAGTTTTATTTTGCATATTGTGTTTTTATATGAGATGTCAATTTAATCAAAAAGTTACAAAATGATTCAAAAAAAAAAGCAGCTCTTCTCAGAACTGCTTTTGTATATTGTGATGAATTATTTCTTACAATTTAGTACATTTTACAATTTCCAAACCGTATTGCGTCGTATGTGGTTCTTCTAAAGTGCGTGTAATCAAATTCATTTTTTGGATGCCTAAATCTTTGATGATTTGAGAGCCAATTCCGTGATCTTTTTCATCGGCTGGTAAAACACCTGATTTAGATTTTCCTTCAGAAAAACTTTTGAAAATCTCTAATTTTTGTTCAATCAACTCAGAACTTTGAATGTTATTAATAAAAATTACAACACCTTTTTCTTCTTCATTGATGATGTTCATTGTTTTTTCTAACAATGGTGTTTCGCCGTTTTGTAAAGCGCTAAACAAATCATAGTAGCTATTTGTCGATTTTACACGAACTGGAACTACATCATCTTTTGTCCATTTTCCTTTTTTCAAAGCGAAGTGAACTTGATTATTTGTTGTTTGTTGATAAGCGATTAATTCATATTCTCCGAATCTTGTTTTTGCAGGAAATTGCTCGATACGTTTTACCAAGGATTCATTTTCTAATCGGTAAGCAATCAAATCTTCAATCGAAACAATTTTAAGATCAAATTTCTTTGCAATCTCTAACAATTCTGGCAAGCGAGCCATTTCTCCATCTTCTTTCAAGATTTCGACAATACATCCAGCAGGATAATATCCTGCCATGCGTGCCAAATCAACAGCAGCTTCTGTATGTCCCATTCGAACCAAAACTCCACCATCTTTTGCAATTAATGGGAAAATATGTCCTGGTTTTCCTAAATCATCTGGATTTGTATTTTCGTCAATTAAAGCTTGAATAGTTTTAGAACGATCAGAAGCCGAAATTCCTGTCGTACATCCGTGACCTTGTAGATCCACAGAAACCGTAAAATTAGTTTCGTAAATTGCAGTATTGTGCCCAACCATAAGGTCCAAACCTAATGCTTTACATCTTTGTTGTGTAAGTGGTGTACAAACTAATCCGCGTCCGTGCGTAACCATAAAGTTAATAACTTCTGGCGTTGCAAATTCGGCGATACATAGGAAATCTCCTTCATTTTCACGATCTTCATCGTCAACTACAATGATAACTTTTCCTTGTTTTAAATCTTCTAAAGCTTCTTCAATTGTGTTTAATTGAGATGATCTATTTTCCATTGTTTTATGTTATTGATAACGAGAATGCTCCTCGTTTTTGTTTGTTTTCTTAAACTTATTAAAGTATTTTACAATTGGATCAACGTAAATACTGATATCAAATAATCCAGAATCTTGATTGGCTTTGTAACTAAACAAAATAGAGAACGGAAGCGCAATAATATTAGCTGCCCAAGCGGCAAAAGTTGGATCTAATTTTCCGTTTTTCGCCATATTTTCTGCCGAGAAATTAAGAATGAAATAAATAACGAAAATGATAATTGAGATGACAACTGGCATTCCAATTCCTCCTTTTTTTACGATTGCACCTAATGATGATCCAATCAAAAAGAAAATAATACATGTTACTGCATACGAGAAATTTCGTTGGTAATGAATATTTACTTTTGAATATAACTTTTCTCTGTTTACAATTTCTTGTTCAGAAAACGTCATATTTTCTTGATCACGATTTACCATTTGTATAGCTTGATTAAGCACTTGATCTTGTTCTTGACGATTTCGCTCTTTCAAGTCAAAAATCATATTTGTTTTTACCGTATCAATATCTTTTATTTTGATTGAATAGAAATAGTTTTGATTAAACATATTCGTTTTCAAATCTTTGTAATACTTCTTATAATCTGTGTTTAATGAATCGATAAGATGTCTTAAACCTTTTCCGTCCAAATATTTATAAGAGTTTCCTGGGTCTTCGTCTTTACCAGAATTTAAAATATCCGAAATGTCAATATAATAGTTTAATGTATCAAATTTAGTATATTGATTTTCTTGACGTTTGCGTTGATCAAAGTTTTTATTTTTGATATTATCGGTATAAGCAATTCCATCAAAAAGTTCCATTTTTAGATAATGATTATCGTTTTTGTCTGGCGCAAGATTTCCTCTTTTAGAAATAATTGTCATCGTATTTTCACCAAACGGTGCATTTTGATGAACAAAAACATCTTCTAATTTTTCTGAATTTTCACCCGAAACTTTATTTATTTTCATTTGAAATCCTGGAACGGTTTCGATAAAAACGCCTTCTTTCATACTTACCGTTGGTTTGGTTTGTAAGATATTGAAGTACATTGTTCGCGCTTTTTGTTGGGAATAAGGCATTACTTTGTCCCCGAAAAAATACAATCCGACAGACATTAAAGCAACTAACGTAAACAATGGTGCAAGGATTCTGGTAAGTGAAATTCCAGACGCTTTCATTGCAGCTAATTCGTATCGTTCTCCAAAACCTCCCATGGTCATGATAGACCCCAAAAGGATTGTAAGCGGTAATACAAGCTGAATAACGTTAATTCCTAACCAAAAAAGTAATTCGGTAATAGTGTACCATTCTAAACCTTTTCCAACAAATTTTTCCATTTGTTGCCATGCAAATTGCACGATAAAGATGAAAAATAGAACACTAAATATGAAAAAAAATGGACCTAAAAAGGTCTTGATTATATACCAGTCAAGTTTTTTTAACATTGATTATAATTGAGTAATCATATAGCCTTGCGACTTATATTTCTTTTGGTCAAAGTTAAAGTAACTTTTGTGAATAAGTAAATTTTGAACGTAATCTTTTACAATGATTGATGTTGTATCACCATTTTTACCATATTCCTTGTAATCGTAGATTTCATTATTCGCTGTATTGACTCCTAAAACCGAATATTTGATTGTTGAAGTTTTAGTTGGAGTTAATTTTATATACTGAATTGTTTTTCCTCCAACCGTTTTTTTATCTGTTAAAGCGTAGGTGAAATTAGTACGATACGTGTTCAAAACTTTAGTTGGTGTTAAGAAATCATCTGTGTTAGATGCATCAGAAATAGTTACTTCTTTGTCATCTTTTGCAATTGTATATAATTTTGTTCCTGTAAAAATTTGGTTGATATCGCCTACATTCAAGTTAAATTTTTGCTTCATTGCAAAAACTTCTCCCGAACGACTTGTTGATTTTCCATTTGCATTATGGCTAAAATCAAATTTGATGTAATACGAGTTTGCGTTGGTATATTTAGCGTAAACTTTGTCTAAGATTTGTTTTGCTGATTGAGCGTTTAATGTTCCAACCCCTACTAATAAGAGTATGAAAGAATAGATTATCTTTTTCATACAATTTAATTTTCTATCTGTTTTTAATAAATTTTAGTTCAAATTATTCAACAACTGTTCCAAACTCATGTCATCTTGTATCAATACCTGTCTTGCTTTACTTCCTTCGAAAGGACCAACAATTCCAGCAGCTTCCAATTGATCAATTAATCGTCCGGCGCGATTATATCCTAATTTTAATTTTCGTTGTAATAAAGACGCGGAACCTTGTTGATTCATTACAATTAATCGTGCAGCATCTTCAAAAAGTACATCACGATCAGATAAATCAATATCTAAATTAGATCCACCTTCTTCACCAACATATTCTGGTAAATGCATTGCATCTGGATAACCACGTTGTTCACCAATAAATTCGGTGATTTTATCGACTTCTGGTGTATCAACAAACGCACATTGTAAGCGAATTAATTCGTTTCCAGTGGTGTACAACATATCACCTTTACCAATTAATTGATCGGCTCCTTGCGAATCTAAAATCGTTCTCGAATCGATTTTTGACGTTACACGGAAAGCGACACGTCCTGGGAAATTGGCTTTAATTGTTCCTGTAATCACATTTACAGACGGACGTTGAGTTGCAACAATCAAGTGAATACCAACAGCACGAGCCAACTGAGCTAAACGAGCAATCGGTAATTCAACTTCTTTACCAGCTGTCATAATCAAATCTGCAAACTCATCCACGATTAATACAATATATGGTAAGAATCTGTGACCAGCTTCTGGATTTAATTTACGTTGTTTGAACTTCGCGTTATATTCTTTGATATTTCGAACGAAAGCATTTTTCAATAATTCGTAACGATCATCCATTTCAATACAAAGTGAATTTAACGTGTTAATTACTTTTGTATTATCTGTGATAATTGCTTCTTCCGAATCTGGTAATTTTGCTAAATAATGACGCTCGATTTTAGAATATAAAGTAAGCTCAACTTTCTTTGGATCGACCATCACAAATTTTAATTCAGATGGATGTTTTTTATAGATTAACGAAGCGATAATTGCATTCAAACCAACCGATTTACCTTGTCCCGTTGCACCAGCCATCAACAAATGAGGCATTTTTGCTAAATCGGCAACAAAGGTTTCGTTCGTAATTGTTTTCCCGAAAGCAATTGGCAATTCCATATCAGCATTTTGGAACTTTTGAGAAGCAATTACCGAATGCATGGAAACCATCGAAGGATTAGAATTTGGAACCTCAATACCAATTGTTCCTTTTCCAGGAATCGGTGCAATAATACGAATACCAAGCGCAGCCAAACTTAAGGCAATATCGTCCTCAAGATTTTTGATTTTAGAAATACGAACACCAGCTTTTGGTACAATTTCGTACAATGTAACTGTAGGACCGATTGTTGCAGAAATTTCATCGATTCCGATTCCATAGTTTCCTAAGGTTTCGACAATTCTATTTTTGTTCGTTTCTAATTCTTTTTGATCAATTAAGGTATTTCCGTTGTCATATTTTTTTAACAATGAAATAGGAGGAAATTGATAATTTGGTAAATCTAAACGTTGATTGTATTCACCTTGCTCTTGTACCAATCGAGCAGAAGTCGCTTCAAATTCTTCTTCTTCATCAACGTGTTGAACTTTTAATTCTAATCCATTTTCAGAAGAGTTTTGAGTTGGTTGAATTTCTGTTTCTAAATTTTCTTCATCATTAATTGATAAAAAATCTACTTGATTATTTTCTTCCTCATCATCTGCCAAATCTTCAACCACTAATTCTGTAATATTAAGTGGAGTTTCTTCGATTGTTTCTTCCTCTTTTGGTTGATTAATTTTAAATTCTTGATGAAATGCTTCGTTTGGATTTACTTTATGAGATTGAATTGCTTCTTTCTCTTGTTGTTCTATCAATTCTAATTCTTGCGATAAACTATCTTCTTGTTGCTTTTCAGCATCTTGATTGAATTTATTTATCTTTTCTTGTTCTTCTTTTTCCTTACGTTTTCTTAATTCAAGCTGTTCTCTCTTGATTTTTTCTTGCTCTTTTTCTATGCGCTCAATTTCTTTTTGTTTCGCACGTTCTTCCATTTTTTCTTGGATAGATTGATACGTCATTCGGAAATGAATGACACAATAAATCAATAAACTAACGAAAAGCAATAAAATTACACCCCATTTACCAATAAAGCTATTTAGGAAATCATTAATTTCAAATCCCATTACGCCAGAAAACATGTGTTGAGTTGGTAAAATACAACCAAAAAATATTGGCAACCAAATCATGAAGAAAATGCTTTGATAAAGCGTTGTGAAAGGCTTAATTTTTTTCCAATTTGTAGCAACTTTAACTCCTAAGAGAATAAAGAAGACTGGGACAAAAAATGAAACAATTCCGATTCCTTGCAAAATGAATGTTTCACCTAATAATGCGCCAAACTTCCCGAAAATATTTTCGGCGGTTTGACTTTTATCTAATAAATCAGAGATTTGGCTCTGATCCATAAAACCATTAAAAAAATAAGAAATAAACGAAGCTAATAGTAATAAACCGATTACTAAAAACAGTATACCTATAATTGTTTTGACGATTTGTTTTTTAGGAGTTTTTGGTGTTTCCTGTGTGTTTTTTATAGCCATTTTAAGGTTGAGTATAATTGAAGCAAAAATAATAAATCTAAAAGTACGAATCTAACGAAAAGTATTTAATTTTATATAAAATGATAAAGACTAAGATGATTTAATTTTTTTTTATGATGAATACAGAAAGCCCTTTTTTTATTTTATCCTTATTATTTGGTCTAATATTTATAATTATGGGAATTGTACAATTAATTTTTCCTGCAAAAAATATTAATCCATTATATGGTTATAGGTCAAACTTATCAATGAAAAATATTGAGAATTGGAATTTTGCACAAAAATATTCCAGAAAAATTATGTTTTATTTTGGAGTAATTTTTTTATTAATTGCCTTATCAGGACTTTTATTTGAAATAAATTACATCTTTGCTTCAATTATTTCACTAGGTTGTATGACTACCTTTTGTTTTTTAACATTCGTTTTGACAGAAAAAAAATTAAAAAAAATGAATAGATTTAATTCTTAAAATTATAACCATTATATTTGCCAATAGTATGGAAAATTTTGTTGTTTCAGCCAGAAAATATCGCCCGTTAAATTTTGAAGATGTAGTTGGACAAGCGTCTATTACAAATACTTTGGAGCAAGCGATAAAGTCAAATCAATTGCCACAAGCTCTTTTATTTTGTGGACCAAGAGGTGTTGGAAAAACAACATGTGCTCGAATTTTAGCACGTAAAATCAACGAAGAAAATGGAGTAGAAGGCGATCAAGATTTTGCTTTCAATATTTTTGAGTTGGATGCGGCATCTAATAATTCGGTTGATGATATCAGAAATTTAATCGATCAAGTACGTATTGTTCCTCAAATTGGGAAATATCGTGTCTACATTATTGATGAGGTTCATATGTTGTCAACAGCTGCTTTCAATGCGTTTCTGAAAACCTTAGAAGAGCCACCAGCGCACGCTATTTTCATTTTGGCAACTACAGAAAAACATAAAATTATTCCTACTATTCTTTCTCGTTGTCAGATTTATGATTTCAAACGAATTGGAGTTGAAGACATCAAAGGGCATTTGAAAAATGTTGCTGAAAAAGAACAAGTAACTTTTGAAGATGATGCATTGCATTTGATTGCTCAAAAAGCAGATGGTGCGTTACGCGATTCTTTATCAATCTTTGATAGAATGTCAACTTTTACCAATAAAAATTTGACCTATTCTTCAGTAGCAGAAAACTTGAATGTATTAGATTACGATTATTACTTCAAGATGACAGACGCGTGTTTGGAAAATGATATTCCGCAAGCGATGTTGCAATTGAATGATATTTTGAACAAAGGTTTTGATGCACATTTATTTATTTGCGGTTTGGGCGCTCATTTCCGAGATTTATTGATGGCGAAAACAGCTAATACAGTAAGTTTGTTGGAAGTTGGTGAGCGTATAAAAGCAAAATATTTGGAGCATGCACAAAAATGTTCAGCAACGTTTTTATTTGGAGCAATTGAAATTTGTAATGAGGCCGATTTAAACTACAAATCGAGTAAGAATCCTCGTTTAACAGTTGAAATTGCATTGATGCAATTGGCTTCGTTAACGGCAGAAGAAAACGGGCTTAAAAAAAAAAGTATAGGATAGTTCCGCCAACGTTTTATTTTTCTGAACAACAAACTTCTAAAATTGAAGTTCTTCAAATTCAGCAAAATAATTCTATTCCTCAAAATGGACAAACTTCACAACAGGTAAATACGCAACACGTTAAAACTTCGATTTCAGAAGAAGTCAAAGAATATACGCGTGCTTCAAAACCGATTAGAACAAATGGTAATTCGTCGTTTAGTCTTAAGATGGCTTTGCCTGGAGCAAAAGTAGAAGAACATCAAGAGGAGATTTTACGAAATGATTTGCCTCGAGAAAAGTTTACATTGGATCAAGTAAAAGAAGGCTGGAAAAGATTTTTGGATCGATTAAAAATCGAACATAATATTCCGTCCTATAATGCTTTGATGA
The DNA here is from genome assembly GCF_002322895.1 of Empedobacter sp. UBA1574. Lineage (NCBI taxonomy): Bacteria > Pseudomonadati > Bacteroidota > Flavobacteriia > Flavobacteriales > Weeksellaceae > Empedobacter > Empedobacter sp. UBA1574. The sequence continues at coordinate 102,149 of NZ_DCOI01000020.1, forward strand.
CAACTGAACTTGGCTTGGAAGGTGATGAAATTATTTTCGAATTTACTTCTCATTCATCGGAACAAGAATTTGAGGAATACCGTGATCGAATCAGAAATAGTTTGAGAGCATTCCTTAAGAATCACTATTTTAGTATTCAAATTAAGTTTTCTGAGAAGGAAGCAACGAATCATATCTTATCAAACAAAGAAAAATTTGAGAAATTATCAGATAAAAACCCGATTTTGTTAAAATTAAAAGAAGAATTTGGTTTAGATTTGTATGATTAATGAAAGTTTCTTATTAAACTTGCAATAAATTTTTATAAATAATGAAAAAAGTTCTTTTAGGGATTTTTGTTGTTGCGTCGTTAGTGTCTTGTAACAAAGGAAAATCTGTAGACAAATTAGAAAGCGAAGATCAAAAAGCTTCTTATGCTTTCGGAACTGGTCTTGGTGAGCAAATCAAAGGTCTTGGAGGACGTTTAGTTGAAACTGATAGTATCAACTACGATCAATTAGAAAAAGGGATCCGCGATTACTTAAAAGCAGGTAAAGAAGGTAGAGAATCTTACGCGATTGGTCAACAAGTTGGTCAGCAAATTGAGACGGTTATTAACCAACAACAATTAGATCAAATGGACAAGGATATTATTGTTCAAGGGATTATGGATGTTGTACGTCACAAAAAATTGTTGATTACACAAGAAGCGGGAATGGGAATTTTAGATACGTATGCAAAAAATCACCAACAAAACTTGGTTAAGAAAAATGCAGACGAGTCTAAAAAATTAGTAGACGAGAAGAAAAAAACTTCTGGTGCTAAAACAACTGCTTCTGGATTAGTTTATGTTGTAGAAAAAGAAGGAACAGGTGCTAAACCAAACATTAATAGTATTGTTAAAGTAAAATATACTGGTAAAATTTTAGCTACTGGTAAAACTTTTGACAGTACAGATAAAAACCCTGAAGCTAAAGGAGGTGTAGAATTTCCTTTGAACCAAGTTATTCCAGGATGGTCAGAAGGTTTACAATTAATGTCTAAAGGATCTAAATACAAATTCTATATTCCAGCTAACTTAGGTTACGGTGAAATGGGAGCTCCTGGAGGACAAATTGGACCAAACCAAGCATTAGAGTTCGAAGTAGAATTAGTAGACTTTAAAGAAGGTCAACCAGCGCCACAAGGTCAACCAGGTGCGCAAGGAGGACAAGGTTTATCTGAAGAGCAAATTAAAGAATTACAAAAACAATTCGAAGCTCAAGCACAACAAGGTAAATAATCATCGATTAGATATAACAAAAAAATCCACTCAATTGAGTGGATTTTTTTTATGGATTAATTTTTAAATTATTTCAAATATTTAAAAATTTGATTTGCTTCTACAGAACCTTTTTTGATTGTAACAAGATTTTTATCCTTGTCGAATAAATAAAATGTAGGAATAGAAGTTGGTTGAAAAATTGGACCAAATTCGTAATTAGAATCATATAATAATTCTACATTTTTATTGTTTACAAAATTAGATGCGTGCTCTTTTAGGAAAGGGATAGCGTCTTTTGCTTCGTATTCAGAAACCAAAATAATCTGAGTGTTTTTTAAATGTTCTTCGTAATTATTGCTAAAATGATTCAAGGCTAATTGGCAGTGAATACATGTTGGCGAATATAAAACGATTAACGTTTGTTTTCCTTTTTTGATATCTTTTGAACTGAAAATTCCTTCGGATTGCATTTTTACAAAAGAAAATTCTGGAATAGATTTTAGCGTATTTTCTGTTTGTGCAAATGTAAAAATCGAACAAAAGAATATCAATAAAGCAGTAATTTTTGTTTTCATGTTTTAAGAAAAATTTTGACGAAAGTTAGTCAATTCTATCCAAAATAAAAACGACAGTTTATAAAACTGTCGTTTTCCTATTAAATAAATGCTAAAAATATGTTTAACTCTGAGAAAATTAGAATTTGAAATTTACTTGTGCAGCCATATTAAATGGATCGATTTGGTTGATGTAACCTCCACGGAAGTAAGAATTGTATCCTAACTGATCTGTAATGTTATTAAAGAATAAACGGAAGTCAAATCTTTTCATAGAATATCCAACTTGCGCATTTAATGTATAATAATCTGGCAATAAGAAAGGTTTGCTTCCTCCGTAGAAATTACCATGAGCATCACGATCTAAACTTTGTTCGTTAGATGGTCTTGAACCTACGTAGTAAACACCAGCAGAAACAGTGAAACCATTCAAGAAATTATTTTCAATAAATTTATATTGAACCCAAGCATTTGCTGTATTGTAAGGCGCATTAGATGGTCTTGAATCTTCTACATATTGAGGAGAATCGTGGTAACCAGCATCTAAGTATGCATATCCTAACATAACTTGTAAGTTTGGTAATGGACGACCAGCAACTTCAAACTCGATACCTTTACGTCTCAAATTACCAGCTTTTTCGTATAAACCAGTTGCTGTTTGATTTTCGTATGTTTCGAATGTTAAGTTATCGTTGTTCATGTTGAAGTAAACTACGTTTGCACGTAAACGGTCGTTGAACCATTGTGTTTTAACACCAACTTCTACTTGATCTGTAACAGAAGGTCCAGCTTTGCTTCCATCAGTCATAATGTTTAAAGCAGAGCGTAAACTTGTGTTTGTTGCATAAGTAATGTAAGCATTTACATTTCTCCAAGGAGAAACAACTAAACCAACAACAGGATCTACAACACCATCGTGGTTATCGATTAAATAGCTATAACGTAAACCTCCAACAAATGTGATTAAATCTTTATAAGAGAAATGATGTTGTGTCATAAATCCGTAAGAATAACCTCTTGATAGATTTGTTTTGTCTTTGTTCCAAGCTAATTTAGCTTCTTGCTCAGGAGTTAAGTTGATCGAATGGTTAATATCTTTGAAAACATCAATTTGATCAATAGTTCCGATACCATCTGCAGTTCTTGTTTCTAAACGGTTGATTGTATAATCATATCCAGCTTGCCAATTCCATTTGAAATCACCAAATCTCATATCTTTACCAATCAAGTCAATTTGTAAAGTCGAGTTTCTATCATCTCTAAAAGAACGACCTAATCCACGATTACGAATGTTATATTCTGTACTTCCTTTTGGTGAAGCTAACGTTGCTCCTAATTGGTCACTGTTGTAGAAGTTACTAAAGTAAGCAACTCTAGCACTAATATTATTTGTTAACTGTCTTGTAATACGAGCAGCGTAAGAATAGTTTTTGATTTCGGTATTATCGATATCATATCCCATAAATTTATCACCGATATCGTATAAAGCTTCAGTAAAATTATCTCCTAAATTGATAGTTCCACGATCTGGCGTTTTATCTCCTTTGTAATAATCAAACTCAGCAACAAATTCAGTTTTATCATCAATTTTCCAAGCCATAGATGGATTTACATAGAAAGAATTACTGTTAATAACATCTCTATAACTATCTCCATTGTTATATGAACCTGTTAAACGGAAAGCTAAATTTTTATCTTCTGTAACTGTTCGTTGAATATCATATGTAGAACGGAAAGTATTCCAGCTTCCATATTGAGCAGAAATATGTCCTTGGTTGATGTAACGTGGCGTTTTTGTTGTAACGTTAATTACACCTCCAGCAGAACCTAATCCATTTCCAATTCCTTGTGTAACCGCAGCAGAACCACGAATAACTTGAATAGATTCTACACCAGCCATATCAATAACAGCAGATCCTGTACGGAAATCAGAGTCCATACGAACACCATTTTTTAAGACAGGAACTCCTCTATATCCACGAATAGACATCGACTCGCGAATACCTCCATAACTTCCAAATAACGTAACACCTGGTACATTACGAGTAGCATCTGTAATTGTTTGTGCACCTTGTTCTTCAATTAACTTTTCAGAAATAATTGAAATAGATTGAACTTGATTTTGAGGATTTGCAGGAAAACGTGTAATTGTTTCTAAACCTCTTTGATTCTTGTTACGATCTCCAAAAATTTCAACTTCTTGTAGATTGCTAATTGAATCTTTTTTCTCTTTCGTTGTTTCTTGAGCAAATGCCGTAGAAAAACTAAGCAGAGTAATTGACGCAAGTAGAAGATTATTTCGTTTCATATGTTATATATATTTATTCTAAATAAAATTAATAGTGCAAATTTAATTAGACTTAGTATAAATAAAAAAAAGAAATCGACTGATAGATATCATCTATCAGTCGATTTTGTTAAATATTTTAAGAAAATGGATGTTTACTCGAAAAAAGAGAAGTGTACGTTTCCGTATTTTTTGTGTTGTACAAAGTTTGGATGCTCTTCAAAAGAAATGCTTGATGGGTGTTCTAAAACAAAATTTCCACCTTCTTCTAACCATTGATTATCGATAACCAAATTTGGGATTTTTTTGTAAGTTTCTACATCCAAATCGTAAGGAGGATCAGCAAAAATAATATCAAACTTTTTGATTGGTTGCTTGTCCAAATATTTAATGACATCACTTTTTACAGTAGAAATAATATCATCTAATTTTAATTGTTTCGCTGTTTCGTCCAAAAATTTTACACAACCGTAGAAATTATCAACCGAAGTTACTTTTTTTGCTCCACGTGAAGCAAATTCTAATGAAATACTTCCAATTCCAGAGAATAAATCTAAAACGGTAATTTCGTCGAAATACCATTCGTTGTTTAAGATATTAAATAAAGCTTCTTTCGCGAAGTCTGTTGTTGGACGCACCGGCAAGTTGGTTGGTGCTGTGATTCTTTTTCCTTTTAATGTTCCTGAAATGATTCGCATTCGAATAATTTATATAATGTAAAATATTGCCCAAGTTGTTTGTCTGCTTCGTTAAACGAAATATGACGCACATATTTTTGTAAAGTTTCGTAAAAATCTGGCGAATTTAAGATATCGCCAAAAGCATACAATGAAACGGTATTTGGACTAATATTTAATTGATTTAATGTATACAAAATGTAAAACAAAAAGTCTTCTTTCGTTTTTGTTTCAAATAGATTATAAAAAATAAATTCTCCATTGCTCAACACGCAAACTTCTAATTTTTGATGCATTAAATTGATATAAATTTCATCGTTTTTAGAATTAATCATTCCATAATCTACCAAGAATTTGCCCGAATGATACAAACGCGCATTTTGCAAATTCGGTAATGAAAGCAAAATATCTTTTAGTGGATAATGAATATTGTAGATAATTGATGCATCTACATTTTCCAAAGGACAATCGATCGCTAATTTTACAGGACTATAGTTAGAAAGTGATAACAATTCCTCAAAAGGTTTGTGCGCAAAGTGATTTGGAACAACATTTACAGTTGTCGACAAAAAACAAATATGCACATAATCATATTCTTGTAGCAAAGTCAAATTAGAACGCAATTCATGTTCAATCTCAATTTCCGTTTTGTTAAGATTTGTAAAATCTACCGAATAGTCATACACATCCGAGTACGAAGTCGTTTCTCCGTCGGTTGTTTTGGTAATATAACTAAGCATATCGTGAGATAGTAAAATCGCTAACGAATGTTGAGTTGTTTTTGACATAAATTTTTCTTTATCCTTGAATTTTTAACTCGTTGATTAAGATATATATTAATCCTAAAGAAATCAAAAATAACAAAATTTTGAAAGCAATCTTCATACAGAAAATTTATTTTAGCAAAGATACTATAATTATTTTGTTGATTAAAGAAGCATTTCAGCCGAATCTATTTTAAATTTACAGAAATTTGAAATTAAAAATTGTGAAAAAAATAGCCGTAATTCCAGCTCGTTATGCAGCAACACGTTTTCCAGGTAAATTGATGCAACAATTGGGCGATAAAACTGTGATAAGAATGACGTACGAAAATGTTGTCGCTACTAATTTGTTTGACGATGTTTTTGTGGTGACAGATTCTGATTTAATTTTTGATGAAATTGTTTCGCACAACGGAAAAGCAATCATGAGTATCAAAGATCACGAAACAGGAAGTGATAGAATTGCTGAAGCTATACAAGATATAGAATGTGATATTATCTTGAATGTGCAAGGCGATGAACCATTTGTGAACGAAAAAGCTTTGGCAGATATTTTATCCTCTTTTGATGGAGAATTGGGAAAAACTGTAGATGTGGTGACTTTAAAAGAATCCATTACAAAGGAAGAAGATATTAACAATCCTAATTTTGTAAAAGTGGTCACTGATATTAACGATTTTGCATTTTATTTTTCGCGTTCAGCAATTCCATTTGCACGTGAAACTAATTTTACACCAAATTATTTTCGTCATTTAGGGATTTATGCGTTTAGAAAAGAAGCTTTGTTGAAGTTTTCAACACTTGAAATGCGTCAAAATGAGCGTGCAGAAAAATTAGAACAATTACGTTATTTGGAATATGGAATGAAGATTAAAGTGATTGAAACCGAATCGATAGGAGTAGGAATTGATACACCAGAAGATTTAGAGCGTGCAAAAAAGTACTTATCCACTATTGTTAAAAAATAATCTTTAAACTTTTTATGATTTATATTTGCCCTAAAATCAGCTATACTTGACGTGGAAATGAAATAATTAAGTTAATTAATACTTAAAAAAATATTTCGGTATGAATGTTGTTGTAAAATGGAGTAAATAAGTAAAATAGTGATTATGAGTGATTCATGGAAAGAATACGAAGCAGAAGGATTAATTGAAAAAAGATCCTTTTTAGTTTCAAAAGATGGTCTTGTAAAAAAATTATACACAGGACAAGATAAATACAAAATCTTAGAAGGAGCGATTAACAATGGTTATCGTGCGATTTGGGTAACAAAAGCAGACGGAAAACGTACAGCTAAATATGTACATAAAATGGTTGCCGAAACTTTTTTACCAAATAAAGACAATAAAGAATATGTAGTGCATTTGGATCATAACAAATTAAACAACGCAATGGATAATTTGAAATGGGCAACATTGGACGAATGGAAAGAGCACAACAAGGATTTATTTAGAATGATGAAAGGACGTTCTCGTTTAGACAGTATTCCAAATAGTAAGTTGACAGAAGCACAAGTTATTCGTCTGAAAAAGAAATTAATTGATCCAAATAGAAAAACAAAAATTTCTACACTAGCAAAACAATTTAATATTTCTCAAGGTCAGGTTTACCGTATTTTAAGAGGTGAAAATTGGGCTCATATAGAAGTTAAAAAAGACTAAAAGACAATATTTCTTTACAGAACTTTAAATTAGTTTTTATATCTTGTTCGACAGATTGTTAAAAATTAAAAAAGTTCTTATGTCGAAATTGACGTTTAGCGCGCTTATGATTTCATTATTTTCTGTGACTACATTTGCACAAAATGCAGAGAAAATAATCGAAACTCATATTCAAAAAACAGGAGGAGAAGCAGCTTGGAATAATTTGAACAGTATTATCCTAAAAGGAGAAGCCATTATAAATGTTGGAGATTCTTATCCAATGATTGTTTATCATCAACGCCCTTACAACAAAAAAGTAGTGTTTGTGATGAATGGAAAAGAAATCTTGAACGAAGGATATGATGGTAGAATGGGATGGACATACAGTGAAGTTGCTAAGAAAAATGTAGCTGTAAAAGATTATAAACCAGACTCTTTTGATTCGGATATTTTGAAATATAAACAAAAAGGATTTAAAGTAAAATACTTAGGTGTAGATAAATACGATCAAAATAATAGCTGTTACAAAATAGAATTAACAAAAAATACAAATTCTACAATATATTGTTTTGATAAAAATTCGTACGAAATTGTAATGGAAAAAAATAAAGACGAAACACTTTATTACTCTAATTTCAAGACGTATAACGGATTATCTTTTGCCACAAAAGTGGTAGGAAAACCAGTTGATGGAGGAGAATATGTGATTAAATTTAATGACATAAAAATCAACCCAGCAATAGATAAGAAAAATTTTAAATTCTAAATATATAAAAAGTGGTTCATCAAGAATCACTTTTTTATTTCTGTTGATTTATACTGCTTAGGTAGTATAAGTTTTTTACTTTTGTACTCTGAATGAAGAAATTAAAATATGGCTTTAGACTCTATATTTGATCAAAATAAAAAATACGAGAAGAGCTTTTTTCTAAGATTATTAGAGAAAGCAAGAAAAGATTATCCAGATTCAATTTCTTTTATAGATGATCTAATTTCTAAACTTCAAAATAACCCTACATATCGATTAATTTTTCGCGAAGAACTTCAAAATACATTCGGGAAAATCAATTTCGTTAGCTATTTAGTAGATAGTGGAATTCATCTGGAAGATAATTTATTATCCATTTTTAGAAAGAAAATAATGGATTCTCTTTTACCGGATATTGAAGATAATAATGAATTAACTTCTGTGGTAAATGAGATTTTTTATAATTCGAAAAACTTATCAGCAATCCGAATTATTCCAAGAGATCGTTGGCGAAAATTTTTCGAAGTATTGTATCAAGATATCGAACCAGATAATTTTAAAGGAAACGTTAATAATATTCAAAATCAGCTTTTACAAGCAATTTCTATTTTGACGGTTCGTATTACTGGTGGGTTTTCGGACAAAGAAATGATGCGTTATAGTAACGAGGTTAATTATCTTGATAATCCATTCTCTAAACTTTCGATGCAGATTAGTAACATTATCGAAAATCCACAAGCTGGCTTTGATATGTTAGAAATTAAAGAAAGTATTTCGAAATGTAAACATTTGTTAAACGATATTTTAACACAAAAAGATTACAAAGGAATTTCATTGAAAGTTGCATCAAAAATCAATCGTTTGCAACAACAATTAGTTCGTTTGCAAACAATTTTAAATAGTTATAATGAACTAAGATTACACGGAATAATTTCTTTCTATAGTCTTGCAACAAAGAAATGGGTTGAATTTTATGCACCAAAGAATTTTATGAGTAATCAGTTAGGTTCTACGGTTTATTTAATCACTTTCTTAGTGACTTATCATAATGGTAAAACGGGCGAAAAATATATTACGCAGACAGCCAAAGAGTATAATAAGATGTTTTGGACAGCTTGTGGAGGTGGCTTTATTGTTTCTTTTTTGTGTTTTATCAAAACCGGAATTGGAAATATACATGATACATCGCCATTGTTTAAAGCTTTTTTCTTTAGTATTAATTACGCTGTTGGTTTCTGTACGATTTATTTGACACATATGACGCTTGCTACAAAACAGCCTTCTATGACAGCGGCTCGTTTAGCTCGTTCGCTTGTGCCAACTTCTGGTTCTGAACTGAATGTGAAAGATTTTACAACTTTATTTGCGCAATTAGTAAGAAGCCAAATGATTGCTTTTTTAGGAAATGTTGTTGCGGGTTTTGTGGTTTCATTAGGAATATTTTATTTACTCAACGAAATCTTAGGATTAGAAGTTTTAAAATATTCTAAAGCTTATCATTATTGGGAAGAAGTGGTGACAATGGATTGGCATATTTTTTACTTCGGAGCAATTGCTGGAGTCTTCTTATTCCTTTCAGGATTAATTTCGGGAATTACAATTAATAATCAACGTTTTCATAATATTCCAGAACGTATTTATAATCATCCAATTTTGAAGAAATCATTTTCAGAACGTAGAAGAAGAAGAATTTCGAATTGGTTTGAGAAAAATATGGGAGGAGTTGTCGGTAATGTTGCATTCGGTTTTATGATGGGATGTGCCTTTTTGATTGGGGATTTTACAGGTCAACCTTTCGATATTCGACATATTACTTTCGTTTCAGGAAACTTCGCGATTGGTATTGGAGGAATGGGCTATCATTTTGATATTGGACCAATGATTATAGGTTTTATTGCAATTTTCATGGTTGGTTGGAGCAACTTCTTAGTTAGTTTTATCTTATCATTATTAATGGCAATGCGATCTAATAATATTCCTTTTTATAAGATTTTTACGATGATTTCACATACATTAAAAGCATTTTTCCGAAATCCATTACCATTTTTTATTCCGCCTTTATGGACAAAAAACAAAGAAGAAGCTTAGTTACAAATGGAAACAAACTTTGAAAAACTATTACGTTACGATAAAGCTTATCTTAAAATGGCTTTTGAATGGGCGAATCTATCCTATTGTGAACGCAAAAAAGTTGGTGCAATTATTGTTAAAAATCGAATGATTATTTCTGATGGTTACAATGGTACGCCAAGTGGTTTTGAGAACAAATGCGAGGACGAAGCAGGGAATACAAAATGGCATGTTTTGCACGCCGAAGCAAATGCAATCCTAAAATGTGCAACGTCTACACAATCTGCAGAAGGAGCGACATTGTATATTACACTTTCGCCTTGTACAGATTGTAGCAAACTTATTCTGCAAGCAGGTATAAAGCGCATCGTTTACATTCAACAATACAAAGATCTTTCTGGGTTAGAGTTTTTAGAAAAATCAGGAATTACAATTCGACAAATTACAGAAGAAGAATTATACAGTTAGCATTTTAATGAGAAGTTTTTTCAAGGTTATTAATATCGTATTAGTTGTGATGATTATTTTCTTAATCGGTTTTATGGTTGGGAAAAAATACGACTTTGCGTTCGATGAAAACAAGGATATTGTAGGTTTGCAATATTCGGATAACGAACAAAAAATTCGTCGATTAGTTTCTTTGATTGACAATGAATATGTGAACGATGTTAATTCGGATAGTTTGGTTGATGATGCGATTCATTATATGGTTGCCAAGCTAGATCCACATAGCACATATATCGACAAAGCTTCTGTACAAAAGGCAGAAGAACAATTGAAAGGTGAATTTGTTGGAATTGGTATTCAATTTCGTACAATGAATGACACCATTGTTGTTGAACGTACATTACCTGGAACGAAAAATTATGGTAAACTAGAGTTTGGAGATCAATTAGTTGCTGCAGATAATCAATCTTTGGTTGCAAAAGATAATAAAACAATAGAAGGTTTATTGAAAGGTAAGAAAGGATCGGAAGTTAAACTATCTGTTATTCGCGATCGAAAACCAGTTTCTGTTACGCTAAATCGAACTATTGTTCCAATTCCTACGGTTACTGGAAAACATATGTTAACGAAAGATATTGGTTATCTTAAATTGACTCGTTTTTCTGAAAATTCTGCAAATGAAGTTCACGAAGGTTTACAAAATTTATTGGATCAAGGCATGAAAACTTTGGTGTTCGATTTACGCGGAAATCCTGGAGGAATCATGCATATTGCAGAAGAAATTGCAGATGAATTTTTGACGAAAAACGAATTGATAGTTTACACACAAGACAAACAAAAACGTAAAAAATATATTTACGCTACAAATAGAGGTCTTTTCGAGCAAGGGAAAATTTATGTTTTAATGGACGAAAATTCTGCTTCCTCGAGTGAGATTGTTGCGGGAGCTTTGCAAGATTACGGACGTGGAATTATCGTTGGTCGTCGTTCGTTTGGTAAAGGTTTGGTGCAACGCGAAATTAGTTTAGGAGATGGTACTAAGGTACGTTTGACTGTTGCAAACTATTACACACCTTCTGGACGATCTATTCAAAAACCTTTTGATAAAAAAACGGCAAAATACAGCGACGATTTATACAAACGTTTAAAATCGGGTGAATTATATAGTAAAGACTCAATTAAAATCAATAAAGATTTAGAGTTTACAGCGCCTTCAGGTAAAAAAGTGTACGGTGGTGGTGGAATTATTCCTGATGAGTTTGTTGCATTAGATACAAATTCGGTTTCGAACTGGTTGTATTATAATCAAGATGCAAATTATTTTAATGACTTTTTATTCAAGAAAATTTATTCAATTCACGATTTTTTCATGTTTCATAACGAAGCAATTTATCTAAAATATTTTAGTGCTGGGATGTATAGAAATGAGTTTTTAGGTGTTTTAGGAATTCCTTCAAATGAGTTTAACCCTGTCTTTTCAACAACTGTTGATAACTACATGAAAGCCACAATTGCTGGAACTTTATATGGTTCTCGTGCATTTTATCAAGTTTGGATGCCCGAAGATGAAATGATAAAGCGTATTTTTGAACTTGAAAAAATAACGAAGTAAATGCTGTGGAAAGATGCTTTGTATGACTATCAAATGTATCTGAAATTAGAAAAAAGAGTTTCTGCCAATACAATTGAAGGTTATCTACGCGATATTCAAAAATTAATTAATTATTCTGATAAACAACCTTTAGATTATTCACAAGATGATTTAAGGGATTTTGTACACGATTTTGCATCGAGTGAATATAGCGTGCGTTCGCAAGCGCGTGTTATTTCTGGCTTGAAAAGCTTTTTTGGGTACTTACAACTCGAAGATTTTAGAGAAGATAATCCAACTTCTTTGCTCGAAACTCCAAAAATTGGGATGAAACTTCCTGATGTACTTTCTGAAAAAGAAATTGATAAAATGATTGAAGTAATTGATTTATCAAAACCAGAAGGACAGCGCAATCGTGCGATTATAGAAGTGCTTTATGGTTGTGGTTTGCGTGTTTCGGAATTGATAAATCTCAAAATTTCTGATCTCTTTTTTGATGATGGTTTTATTCGTGTCATTGGGAAAGGAAACAAACAAAGACTTGTTCCGATTAGCGATTATACGATAAAATATATTAACTTGTACAAAGAAAGTATTCGTATTCATCTTCCTATACAAGCTGGTTTCGAAGATTTTTTGTTCTTAAATAGAAGAGGTAAAAACCTGACACGTGTGATGATTTTTACAATCGTGAAAGAATTATCGATAATTGCTGGAGTTAAAAAAACAATTAGTCCGCATACATTTCGTCATTCTTTTGCGACTCATTTATTGAAAAATGGAGCAGATCTTCGTGCAATTCAGTTAATGTTGGGACACGAAAGTATTACGACGACTGAAATTTATACGCATGTTGATCAAGAATTTATTCGAGATGCGATTATCAAATTTCACCCGAGAAATAAATAGTTTAATCATCCTGAATCTGTTTCAGATTTTACATTAAATAGAAAAGAAATGATAAAATCATTCAAGTTTTGTCCCAATTGTGGACATACGATCGATCACTTTGACTTTAGAAAAATGACATGCAACAATTGCGATTTGGTCTATTATCAAAACGTAGCTGCTGCGGTGGCGGTTATTCTTAAAAAAGATGACAAAATCTTGTTTACTGTTCGTAATAAAGAACCAAAAAAGGGAATGTTAGATTTAGCTGGTGGATTTACAGATCCAGATGAGTCGGCAGAAAGAACGTGTCAACGAGAGATTGAAGAAGAATTAGGAATTAAAATTCCTTTAGAGAATTTCAAGTATTTTCTTTCGCAACCCAATACATACGAGTACAAAGAAGTTCCGTATAAAACGTGTGATTTAGCATTTATTGCTGATTTTCCTGACGAAGAAATTGTTCTTGAAAAAGATGAAATTGCAGCTATAAAATGGATTGCTATCAACGAAATTAATTTAGACGACATTGGTTTTGATTCATTAAGAAAAGTGGTAGAAATTTATATTAATTCTTTGAAATAGTTCACATGATGTTGAAATAAGTTCAACCGGGCGTGATTTGTCAACCTGAACTCGTTTCAGGTTCTCATCATTAAAATATTAACAATGAAAAAAATACTTTTATTAAGTGCTATTTTCCTAACAATGGTTTCGTGTAGCACGCAGAATGTAGCGGTAGATTATGACCGAGATTTTGATTTTGAAACAAATAGAACGTATTCTTTTACGCAAACAGGAAATTTAGGATTGAATGATTTAGATTCTGCTAGATTATATTCTTCGATTGAAAAAGGAATGTTATACAGAGGTTTTCAGAAGTCGAATGATGGAAATTTAACGTTAGACGTGAAGCCAGAAGAATATGTTTCAAAACAACAAAATTCTAATGTTGGAATTGGAATGGGAACGGGTGGCTATGGTTTTGGAGGTGGAGTTTCGGTTGGAATTCCGATTATGTCTCAAAAATTAAATCAAAATTATACGATTTCGATGAAGGATGAAGGAAGATTGGTTTGGGAAGGAACCTTGAAAATTCAAATGCCATTGAAAGCTTCGCCAGAAGCTCGTGCAGCAAATATTCAGAAAGGTGTAACGAAATTGTTGCAAAAATTTCCACCTAAAAAGAAATAACAAAAACCTTGAGATTTTTCTCAAGGTTTTTTGTTTAAAATTTTGACTGATTTGAATATCCGATTCCAACGGTAAAATGCGGTCTCCAGCGTGTTTTTCTAACTGAAATAATTTATTCAAAACGGCACTTTCAGTAAACCAACGTTTTAACCTAAAAAATATTGGTAGATAATAACAATTATGTTAAGTGAAATATGATTGATATTTTCAAACTCTGAAAGATCCATTTTTTCTTTTACAAATTCTTCCATTTTTAATATATTTTTTCTGTGTCATCACGAGTGAAAAATAAATAACTTTACTATTTCTAATATCTATATTTCCATATTATATTTTTATACTATTGATAATTATATAAATTAATAATGATTTATATACAAATTTAATAAGACAGCATACATAATAATAAAATTAAAAAAGTAAACAAATTTGCTAATCCTATAATACATTTATTCAAAATACTTTTATATTAGTTAATCTATAATTAAATCATAATTTATGAAAACAATACTTTCAATAATATATCTTCTATCTTTTACTACAATATTCTGTCAAGAAAAATTAAAAATTGAATATGAATTCAGAAATGAGTTTGATTTTGAAAAAACTACAAATCAAATAAGTAAAGAAATATATAAAAATAGCAACGACAATAGGTTATATTTTGAGTTAATTACTTCTAAAAACGAATCGACTTTTAATAAAATTGATCGAGTAGACAATTCGCAAAATAAAAGTGGAGCATCAATAAGTTTTGTAAGCGGACCAGGAGGGTTTTATTATAAAAATATTAAAGAGAAGTATTCCCTTTCAGAAATAAATTATAATAACAAGAATCTACTTATTTATGATTCTATTAAACAAATGAAATGGATTCTTAAAAAAGAATATACAAAAATTTTAGGATTTGATGTGAAGAAAGCTATCCTTCAAGAGTCAGAGAATACATTTATTGAAGCTTGGTATGCGCCTAAGCTTGATTTTAAAAATGGTCCAACAAATTATGATGGTTTACCTGGAGTCATTTTAAAATTAACTATAATTAATAAAGATGGAAATCAAGAAAATAAACAAATTTATTCAGCAATAAAAGTCAATGTGAGTGATAAATTTAAAATTTCTAAACCAATAAAGGGAAAACAGTTAAATCAAACTGATTTTGATAAAATGATTCAAAAAGACAATATAAATTTTAATGAAACATTTTTACAAAAATAAAAAAGGTTAGACTAAAAAAATAAAACCCAAGTCTCTTTTATACTTACACTCTTTAAGAGATGGTGCCAAAATAATAAAGATGAGTTTTAATAACTCACCTTTATTATTTTATATTGCCTAATTGATCATTCCTATATTATAAATTTTTTTATTTTTCCCACTCAAATATTAATTCTATATCAACTCTTTCTCTTTTTGGAAATTTAAAGTTACTATCTATTTCTCTTAGTTTATTTTTAATTCTTTCTGGTGTTTCAAATTTCAATTTTGGATATTCTTCAATATTTTTAATTTCATATGAAGTATCTAATAAAGGGTTTTTAATATTACTAACTTCAATTTTTGTAGCGTTTTTTAAAAACCATGAGTATCTTTTTTTATCTTCTTCAATAGAAACAATAGCTCCAGGTAATCCATTAAACTTCCATGGACCAACAGAAATTGGAATATCTAATGTAAACCAAACAGTATAATTCCTACCTCTAAAAGAAGTAGTGGCTTTCCTAATATTCAAATTATTTTCTTTTTTTATTTCGTCCCATATCTTCCAATTCATTTTAGGGGTTTTTTCTTTAAATATGAACATTTCTACATCTATTTGTTCTTGTATTATTACAACAGAATCTTTTAAATTACTATATATCAAATCATTATCTAAAAAATTTTGATTTAACACAATGTTATTGGCATCTATCGAATTAGTATCTGTATTTTTTAATTTCTTTTCTACTGTATACAAACTTTCTTTTGTTTTTACATTGTATTCTAATGTTGTATTATATATAGTCGTTTTATTAAATATAGATATATAATTTCTAAACTCGTATTCTAATTTATAATTCTGACTATAAACAATATTTACACATAAAATATTCAATAACAATAAAATTAACTTCCTTTCCATAATTATTAAGTGTATAAAAAAAGCTATTAAATAATAGCCTTTTTTTATTTATTCTCCGCCTGCTAATCTATCTGCAACCTCTTGCAGATATTCTTCTGCTTTTCTTTTACATGCATCTTCTGTTATAGTCCATACTATTGTTTCTCCAGCAAGTGTTCCATCAGCATGGAATACTTTAATATTACACCATCCACCAAAAAATTCAGTTTTTAACTGTAGAGATGTTTGATTTGCTAAAACAGACGATGATCCAAAAATAGCAAAGATTCCTAATAATAATAATTTCTTCATTTTTTTTAGTTTAAACATTATTGTTAATTTATCTAAGATAGATATATAATTTATATATAACAATATTTTAAATACTTAATTTATTAAAATATGAAAAAGGAGTTTTTAACATTAAAATTGTAATTAAATAATATTCTATAACAGATTTTATGTAAAATACAAAACCTCCAAATGGAGGTTTTTTTTTATGTTCTATAATACTAATTATGTTAAGTAATGTTTTTTAATGACTAAAGTCACTTTTTTATTTTTATAAATTACGGTTTTCCATAATTATATTTATTATTTCATTTTTAAAATTGTATTGTAATCTTCCCCTTGT